>JAFQVS010000051.1 GCA_017407905.1 Bacteroidaceae bacterium
AGAATTTCCCCGTAGATACTGCACGCATAAACAAAGCGTACAAAGTCTTAATGAGTGGAGAATGCACCACCGAAACAGAAATGGAGTTTTTAGAGGCTTATCCCACAACGTGGTTAGAGTTTTATATGACTTACAGTTTTATGTATAATGAGGACGACAACTACACAATGTGCGATATGTGCAGTGAACATATTACCACACTTATTTCCTTAACGCATATAAACGATACTATACTATGCAAGAAAATAGTGAATCTTAGCATCGGAATGCAAGAAACAGGGGAGTGTACAAGGATTTTTCAGTCATATTTGATAAACTATGTTTTAAGAAACGACAAATTAGTATTGGATTACCTTTCAAAATTAAGAAAAGGCTATCAAATGCAATTTTGGCAATTTTGTTGGTCAACTGTAACAGAGTGTAATTGTGCCGATGTTTTTGTTCGATTATACAACCGCAACAGGTTAATGTACCCCAAACAGATGGAAATGTCACGCATCGCTTTTGAGTATTTCTACGATGGAATATACTATACCAGACTTCTGCCACACAACGTGGAAGAGTACAATCGAAAATATGAGAATCGGAATTACAGAATCGATTTTGATGATTACAGAGACGCCGATTTGGAGTAAGAAGGTACTATTACTGACAAAAGCAGTGGAACTGTTTCTAAAGGATTGATGCTTGACAATAATAGATATTCACACCGATAACAAATAGTCTTTCATCGCCTTTTTTGCGTCGAATATGTATCTCTCAAACAGATTGCAGTGAAATATCAATATTGATTATCAACGTATTAAAAGACAAATTAAATTCTTCGACGAGGCTCATTAAAAATTTAAAAATCACAATGCACAACATTTTAGAATAAACTTTTTTTGATTCTTATTTTTTTATACTACATTTGCCACGAACCTTTAATAACAAAAAAAAGACATTTAACGCTATCTAAACATTTAATATCAACAAATTATGGGAAAATTCGTTATCACAAAGCGTAAGAACGGCGAATTTCAATTCGACCTTAAAGCAACAAATGGTCAGGTAATTCTATCGAGCGAGGGCTACACAACGATGGCAGCTTGCAAGAACGGAATTGAGTCGGTAATGAAAAATGCAGCCGATGAGGGCCGCTTCGAGCGCAAAGAGGCCAAGAACGGCAGCCCCTATTTTGTTCTGAAAGCAGGCAACGGCCAGATTATCGGCACAAGCGAGATGTATTCAAGCGAGGCTTCACGCGAGAATGGCATTGCCTCGGTTATGAAAAATGCCCCCGGGGCCGAGGTTGTTGACGAGACTGTTTAAGCAAAAAAAGGAGCAGACAATGTTACGCCGCGACAAACGCTTATCGTTTGTCGCGGCGTCTTTTACCCGTGCCTCTACCCGACTACTTTTTTGTATCCTTTTTATCCGCCTCACACTTTTTTGTCTGCGTGGCACACTGCTTTGCGGGCGCACATTTTGCATCCTCTTTCTTCTCTTGTTTTCTCTTGCTGTCCATAAGGCTTAAATTCTTAGTTGTTAATAATTTCTGTATTACATAAAGGTCGCTACTTTCCCGTATAGGCGTGAACCTTATCTTTGGCTTCCGCAGCCTTGTCGGCGAGCGCATCGGCTATTTTCACCGCTGCATCGGCAGCCTTGTCGCGGGCTTCATCCAGCAGACAGCACTGTCCGTCGTGCAGGCTCGCACATATTGCGGCACGCAACTCTTTTGCCTTTTTAGAGGTTGCACAGTGATAGATTACTGCACCGGCAAGGGACCCGACCATAAGCCCCACCCAAAATTTAGAATTTCCCAAAATCATAATAGGCACATTGTTAATTGTTAATACTAAATGGTTTATAGCTCTCTTTGCTATAAATGAAACGACTGCGGACGTGAATGGTTCGTCGCGTGGGGCGGGTATTAACAACAATTTTTGGAATTTAAGAGAAGGAGCATCGTTGAGCCTCGGGCTTTTAACGTGTGAGGCGCCGATAGCTCTATTTTGGCCGGAACGGTATGAAGAAAAAAAATCCGAGGCCGACAATTATTTTGTCGCCTCGGATTTTATCTGTTGCAGAGCCTCTTGTGCTGCCCGCTGCTGACTTTCGCGCTTCGAGAATCCCTCGCCGTGCCCCATTATCACTCCATCCACAAGGACGTCGCTCACAAAATAGGGGCCGTCGGGCCGTATCTCCTCGCTGCACAGCACAAAAGATACCTGCCGATGCTCTTTCTGCGACCACTCTATGAGCCTGCTTTTGAAATTCTTATCGCTCACAAGCAGCGACTCAATATCGGCAAGGGCGTCAAAGACACGGTCGAACAGGAAATTGCGGCAATAGTCGTAGCCGCGGTCGATATATATTGCGCCCACGAGTGCCTCGAATGCGTTGCCATAGATGTAACTATTGTGCTGATGTGTCAGCTCGTCGGCAATGACAAATTTATCGAGCCCTATCCTCACGGCAATATCGTTGAGGCTTTCGCGACACACGAGCCTGCTGCGCGCCTTCGACAAAAAGCCCTCGCGCTCTTTTCCGAACCTCGCATACAGATAATCCGAGGCTAAGGAGCCCAGCACCGCGTCGCCCAGAAATTCGAGCCGCTCGTTGCACGATAGCTTGCGCTTGCTGCCCGTGGCGCGCGAGCTGTGTGTGAGCGCCATCTTATAGTGCCTGATGTCGCGCGGCAGGAACCCCAACAGCGGGTACAATAAATAATAAGACTCTCTATCCTTGCGAAATAGGAGTCTTATTCTGTCTAAAAGGTTCTTCAACTGCTTATCTGTTTTCAATTTTCTTGAACGCTATGCAAGCATTGTGGCCGCCGAATCCGAATGTGTTTGATATTGCCACATTTATGGGGCGCTTCTGTGCCTTGTTGAAAGTAAAATTCAGATTATAATCAATCTCGGGATCCTCGTCGCCCTCGGTGAAGTTTATTGTCGGGGGGACAGTGTCGTTCACCATTGCAAGCACTGTGATTACTGCCTCAAGCGCGCCGGCTGCACCCAAAAGGTGCCCGGTCATCGACTTTGTCGAGCTGATGTTCAGTTTGTAGGCGTGCTCGCCAAAAACACTCTTTATTGCTTTTACCTCGGCAATATCGCCTGCGTAGGTCGATGTTCCGTGTACGTTGATGTAATCGACATCCTCGGGCTTGAGGCCTGCCTCTTCGATAGCATTCTGCATCACGCGGATAGCTCCGTCGCCCTCGGGGTGAGGCGCTGTCATATGGTGAGCGTCGGCTGTAAGGCCCGACCCTACAAGCTCGGCATAAATCTTGGCACCGCGAGCCACTGCGTGCTCATACTCTTCGAGCACCAAGCAGGCTGCACCCTCGCCAATGACAAAGCCGTCGCGGCTCTTGCTGAAGGGGCGCGACGCTGTCTGAGGCGCGTCGTTGCGCACCGACAGAGCGTGCATTGCGTTGAATCCGCCTACTCCCGTTGGGCAGATGGCAGCCTCGGAGCCTCCTGCCAGCATCACATCGGCGCGTCCCAAACGAATCTGGTCGTAAGCGTCTATTATGGCATTCGAGGCCGATGCGCAGGCCGATGTTGTTACATAGTTGGGGCCTTTGAGGCCGTAACGGATTGATATAATGCCGGTTGTCATATCCGAAATCATCTTGGTGATGAGGAACGGAGAGAAACGCGGTCCCTTCTCGGGATTCTGAAAATAGGGTTCGAGCTCATCCTCAAGGGCGCGAATGCCACCGATTCCCTCGCCATACACCACTCCGATGCGTGTACAATCCTCTTTCTCAAAGTCGAGGCCGCTGTCGGCGATGGCCTGCACAGCCGAATCGACACCAAAATGCGTGTCGCTATCAACCTTACGCGCCTCGCGCCCGAGCTGTGCCTTTGAGTCGAAGTCTTTTACCTCGCAAGCAAATTGTGTTTTAAAAAGGGTTGCGTCGAAACGAGTAATAGGCCCTGCCCCGCTTACTCCATTTGAAACATTGTCCCAAATTGTGGCAATATCGTTGCCCACCGGAGAAACGGCACCAAGACCTGTTACAACTACTCTTCTTGATTTCATCTATTAGAATAGTTAGGTTATATGTAATATATAGAGAGAGTGGTCGATTACTTCTCGGCAACCATCTTCTCTACATACTTAACTGCATCGCCTACAGTTGCAATGTTCTCGGCCTGATCCTCGGGGATAGAGATACCAAACTCATCCTCAATCTCCATAATGAGCTCTACGCGGTCGAGTGAATCTGCGCTAAGGTCATTTGTGAAACTTGCCTCAGATGTTACCTCTGACTCTGATACACCGAACTTCTCAACGATAATAGCTTTTACTCTTGCTTCAATTTCTGACATAGTTGTATAATTTTAGAATTATAAATTGTTAGTGCTGCAAAGGTATGGCAAAAATCATAAACTGCCAAGAAAATAGCAAAAAATCGTGCTATTTATTTGCACAATCAGCTTATTTTGTGCAAAACAAAAGATTTTTTAACTATTTTGAGGGCTTGGTAAGGCTGTTTATGGGCCTTTTGCCCTACTCGATTGTTATTTTAAAGGCCGATGGCTCGCGTCGCAGATTGTAATTATTGCGCAGCGCCTCGAATTTTTGCGGGGCGTTTTTTAGTGCGAGAGTGTCGGTCAGCGGATTATAGATAGAGAGCAGCGCCTCGGGCATTGAGGCAGCGCGCACGCAAGGCTCGACGGGAGCGGGCAGTTGCATCAGTGGCCGAGGGCCGCGGTAATTTGTGTATCGGGCAAAGGCCTCGACCATCATTCGGCTGGCGTTCATCTTGCCCTCGGCCGAGTATCCTGCAATATGAGGTGTCGCGATAAAGGCTCGTTGCAGAAGGTCGATGCTCAGACGAGGCTCACCCTCCCACACATCCACTACCGCCGACGAGACTTTTCCGTCGGCTATTGCCGCACACAGGGCCGCGTTATCGACCACAGGGCCGCGCGAGGCGTTTATCAGAAGGGCGCAACGCCGCAACGATGCAAAGAAAGCCTCATCGGCAAGATGGTAGCTGGGGTGGTCGCCCACGCGGCTAAGCGTAGGATGGAACGTGATAATATCGCACTCCGAGGCTATCAGCCCCAAAGACGAAAAGCCCTGTTCGCCCCGAGCATCGCGCACAGGGTCGTTAAGCAGCACCCGCATCCCTGCGCCTCGGGCCCACCGCTCGACGCGCGAGCCTATCTGCCCCACGCCCACGATGCCAATGACAGCCCCCTCGACCGAGCGTCCACTCTCGCGCGCCCACGCATAAATGGCCGACTGCACATATTGCAGCACAGCGTCGGCGTTGCAGCCGGGAGCATTAGTCCACTCAATTCCACGCCCCCTACAATAGTCGGCGTCAATATGGTCGTACCCAATGGTAGCCGTCCCGATGAAGCGCACGGCAGTACCATCGAGCAGCGGCGCGCCACACAGCGTACGCGTGCGCACGAAAAGAGCCTCGGCATCGGCAAGATGCTCGCTTGTGATGGCGTCGCCTGCATAAGCAGCCACACTGTGCCCCATCTGCTGCAAAGCATCGGCAAGATAGGGAATTTTTTCGTCAATAACAATCTTCATTCCATTCTTAAATTTATAGTACAAGAGCCACCCGAGGCAACAAAAACCCGGGGTGCGGGAGCCTTCCGCGGGTGCCCCGCACCGTTAATCGTCGTAAATATAGCTACTTTTCGTTTAATATTTTGTCAATATCGCAAAGTTTAACTACATTCGCACATAATATCCCAAAATATCATACACAATGAAAGCATTTACAGAAATCAGTTGGCCCATATTCAACGAAGCAATTGCCGACTACCACAAGACCGACAACGTAGATACCCCCATCAATAACCCCTATCCGATGAAGAGCATCGAGTACTATCTGTATCTAAAATGCTGGATAGACACCGTACAGTGGCACTTTGAGGATATTATCAGGGACCCGCAGATTGACCCCGTCGAGGCACTCACGCTCAAGCGCCGCATCGACAAGTCCAATCAAGACCGCACCGACCTTGTCGAGCTCATCGACAGCTATTTCCTCGACCTTTACAAGGATGTTACCCCCTCGAGCGACGCCACCATAAACACCGAGAGCCCCGCTTGGGCCGTTGACCGATACTCTATCCTCTCGCTCAAAATATACCATATGAAAGAGGAGGTACAGCGCACCGACGTCAGCGACGAGCATCGTGCAAAGTGTCAGGCCAAGCTCGATGTTCTCTTAGAGCAGTACAAGGATATGACAATCTCGATAGGTCAGTTGCTCGACGACATTGCCGCCGGCCGCAAATATATGAAGGTGTATCGACAGATGAAAATGTACAACGACCCCTCACTGAACCCCGTTCTTTATGGAGCAGGCAAAAAATAACGTACAACGCACAATCCTGATAACACGATTCTCGGCTGTGGGCGATATTGCAATGACAGTGCCAATGCTCTACTCGCTCGCAGCCACCTATCCGCAGCACCGCTTTGTGATGGTGAGCCGCAAAAGATTCGGGCAGTTTTTCATAAACGCGCCCCGCAATCTGCTGTTCCGCGGCGTTGACCTCGACAATTACAAAGGGGCGCTCGGGCTGCGCAGGCTCTACAAAGAGCTCAGCGCCGAATACTCCCCCTCGGCCTTTGCCGACCTTCACGACGTACTGCGCACCAAAATACTGCGTATGTTCTTTGCCCTCGCCGACGTTCGCACCGAGCACATACTAAAGGGGCGCATCGAGAAGAGGCGCCTCACGCGTCAGTGCAACAAGCACAAAGAGCCTCTGACAAGTACCTTCGAGCGTTACCGCGACGTCTTTACGCGTCTGGGGCTCCCCTTCGAGCCCCGCTTCGTCTCTCTCTTTGGCAGCGGGCGGGGCGATATAAGCGATTTTTCCGACACACTGCCCCCGAAAGGCACCGACAAATGGCTGGGAATAGCCCCATTTGCCCGCCATAGGGGCAAAATATACCCCATCGAGCTAATGCGCCACGTGGTCGAGCAGCTCACCAAGCAAAAGGGAATAAAAATCATCTGCTTCGGCAACGGCGCCGAAGAGGAGCTTGTGGCCAACAGCTGGTGTCGCGACTTTGACAATGTAATATCCTTCATCGGCAAGAGCAATTTCGGCGGCGAGCTGCGCCTCATAAGCCACCTTGACGCAATGCTCTGTATGGACTCGGCCAATATGCACATAGCATCACTCGTCAACACCCCCGCACTATCCATTTGGGGCGCAACGTCGCCATTGGCAGGTTTTTTGGGGTGGCGTCAGCGCGAGGAGGACTGCATACAGCTGCCTCTCGAATGTCGTCCCTGCTCAATATTCGGCGACAAGCCCTGCCGCTACGGCGACTACCGCTGTATGAACATCCCCCCACAGAAAATAGTCGATATTATAATAAAAAAACTACAGCTATAATCCACAAAATATATGGACAACACCCTGTTAGAGGCGCGCAAAGACCCTATGGGACGCGCAATAGCCGACTATCACACAAGCGGCAAGGCCGCCAAGCTGCGCGTGCTATCGTCGATGTTTTATGAGGATGAAATTCCCGTCGCCACCCTCTTCCGCAGCTACGAAGAGATGCCCCCGCTCGAAAAGACGATGCTACAAATGGCGCACGGACGCGTGCTCGACGTCGGGGCGGGGTCGGGGTGCCACTCGCTTGTGCTTATGGAGCGCGGACACGAGGTTGTTGCCATAGATATTTCCGAGCTGTCGGTGCAGGTAATGCGCAGTCGAGGAATAGAGGCCCGCACAATAAATTTCTTCGACGAGACTTTTGACGAAAAATTCGACACCATACTGATGGCAATGAACGGCGTCGGCATTGTGGGAAAAGTGGAGCGTATGCCACAATTTATGCGCTGCGTGAAGCGCCTATTGGCCCCCGATGGACAACTGCTGTTAGACTCGTCCGACCTACGCTATATTTTCGAGGAGGAGGATGGCTCATTCTGCATCGACCTTGCCGGTAAATACTATGGCGAGGTAGATTTTGAGATGCGCTACAAAGGCGTAAAGGGCGCCACATTCGATTGGCTGTACATCGACTTTGAGACGCTTGCCTATTATGCCACAGCCGCAGGCCTCAAATGCGAAAAATGTGCCGAGGGCGACCACTACGATTATGTGGCACGAATAAGCCGATAGAAACAGCCGCCGGGGATAAGATTATAGATAACCCCGCAGGAACAGAGAAAGGCCCGCGGTCGTCGCAAAAAAAAAGAGTGTAAAAAGCCATTCTCGTGCAACTAAAAACATCCGAGCTTGAAAGTCCTCTTTACAAGACTTTCAAGCTCGGATGTTATGCTATATACACTCATTTATGAGCTACTATCTGAAGATATTTTTACTTTTCGTATCACCCCAAATATCCCATCCGCCTCGCAGCGGCGCGTCGAAGCGGCCCGTGTCGCCGCCGACGGGGATTCTCGAGGTTGTTATCATTTCCACCGTACTCAGCTCAATGCAACTGAGCGTGGGAGCTTCATATTCCTTCTTATTCATCGTTTCGCTTATGTAGGTAAGCCCGACGCAGCCACGCAGGCTGCCGTCGGGATATTTTTCACTTAATATATACCTTTTTACCGTTCACAATATAAATACCGCGGGTGGGATTCTCTACTCGGCGGCCGCTGAGGTCGTAATAAACAGCCTCGCCACAGGGCTCGGTCTCAACCTCACGAACGTCGGTAGTCTCGTCGCCCAGCACACGAATTCTGATAACGCCGGCCGAGACAGCCTCGCCACGGTTCTCAATCCTCATATACCAGCGCAGAGGCTTCAGCGCGGCGCTGTTATCGGCAGCCTGCATCAGGGCGCCGCTGCTAAGAGCATAATACCCTCCGTCGAACATTTCCTGTCCCGAGACGCCTGCACAGGTACCAGCAAAATAATATTTCAGCTTCACCGACGAGCAGTCTATCACGGTGTTATTGGCAGCCTCAAGGGTTGCGTCGCTCACAGTAATACTCTTCTCTCCCGCCTCTTTTGCACGCACAAGATAGGGGTAATTAGCCTTTAGAGTACCCGAGAATATTTTTACAACCTCAAGCTCGGTCTTGTCCATAACGCCGTTTCGGTCGGTGTCATATTGGTGAATGTCGTTAATCTTGGCCACCTCAAAATCGTCGCTCAATTGCTCGCAGTCTATTGCAAAAGGTACGTACCACGCCTGCCAATTTGTATTGCCGAATGTGCGTGAGTAAACAACCTCGACATTTTCCTTAACCTCGGTAGCTGTATAAGGCGCGCCATCGACAATATTAACAATCTCTTTCAATTCTACAATATTTGTAAAATCTTTCCACTGCTCGGTAGCGGCGTATGTGCTCTTGGCGCCTGCGGGCACGTAGAGGGTGCAAGCGTTCTTATCTATTCCGCCAAAAGCATAGTCTCCGGGCGCAAATAAATCCTCGGCTGCAATGTGTGAAACAACGCTTGTAAGGCCGGTGCAATTAATGAACGCATAGTTGCCGATGCTTGTTACACTGCTTGGAATTTCAATGCTTGTAAGGCCGTAGCAAGAAGAGAACGCACTGTTCCCTATGCTTGTAACACCCTCGGGAATTTCAATGCTTGTAAGGCCGGTGCAATAATAGAACGCACTCTCGCCGATGCTTGTAACACCCTCGGGAATAATAGTATTTTTACAACCCGCTATCAAAGTATTTGATGCAGTCTCAATAATGGCATTACAATTACTTCGACTATCATAAACGCTATTTCCCTCATCGACAACAATACTTGTAAGGCCGGTGCAATCACCGAACGCACTCTCGACGATACTTGTAACACTGCTTGGAATTTCAATGCTTGTAAGGCCGTCGCAACCACCGAACGCACTCTCGCCGATGCTTGTAACACCCTCGGGAATAATAGTATTTTTACAACCTAAAATCAAAGTATTTGATGCAGTCTTAATAATGGCATTACAATTACCTCGACTATCATAAATGGTATTTCCCTCATCGACAAC
>JAFQVS010000052.1 GCA_017407905.1 Bacteroidaceae bacterium
ACTTAGACGCTTGTTTACAAGCGACTAAGTGAGGGCGGTCCGCAGCACCCTTAAAACAATCGTAAACCGAAATGACAAGCTGGGCCTCCGACCGAGTGAGCGCACTGTTGCCTCACGAGCAAAGGAGGCCTGCGACAATTTCTTTAGGTGCAGGTTTTTTTGCTTACTTTTTTTGGTAAAAAAAGTAAGTCCTAAAGTATAAAGTGAAAGAGAGAATAGCCGCATAAGTATTCCGTGAAGGTGATAAATAGAGTAATCTCGACCACACCTTTTTGCTACTGAGCCCTTATTGGCGCCAATTGTGTTTTTCCTGCATCAAGGGGAAGGCTTTGCGCATCTTTGCCACCATCTCGGGGTCGATGTCTCCCGAAGCGCTACCCTGACTTTTCGAGCGA
Organism: Bacteroidaceae bacterium; assembly: GCA_017407905.1. Lineage (GTDB taxonomy): Bacteria > Bacteroidota > Bacteroidia > Bacteroidales > Bacteroidaceae > HGM04593. The sequence goes on from JAFQVS010000052.1 coordinate 396, forward strand.
CAACCGCCGAGTTTCTGACCATAGGGGCTCAGCACCACGCTGTGGCCCACATAATTGCCATATTCATCTACTCCCACACGATTGGATGCCGCCACATAACATTGATTTTCAATGGCTCGGGCGCGTATGAGGGTGTCCCACGCAAGAATGCGGCTCTCGGGGAAATTGGCCGAGACGAGCAGCAGGTCGTAGCGCTGGTCGTTGTGCAGAAACAGGGGGAAGCGTATGTCGTAACAGATTGCGGGACGTATGCGCAGGCCGCGCCACTCCCATATTGTGCGCTCACTGCCGGGGGTATATACGAGGTTCTCGCCGCTGTACTCGAACAGATGCACTTTATCGTAGTGGCCGAGCACTCCTTCGGGGGTTACAAAATACATTCTGTTGTAGTATTTTCCGTCCGAGACTGTCATTACTGTGGCGGCTATGGCTGCATCGTATTTTTGTGCCCACTCTATCATTCGTTGCACTGTTGGGCCGTTTACCTCTTCGGCTACTCCTTGCGGCTGCATACAGAAGCCTGTCGAGCACATTTCGGGAAAAAGGTATATGTCCGATTTTGGGGCTTTTTCGAGCAGCTCGCCCATATGTCTGAGGTTGGCGGGAATGTTTTTCCAAACAATATCTTGTTGAATGACTGTTACTTTCATTTTATTGTTTTTTATCTGTTTCTTTCACTGAAAATGTGTCGAGAGTGTCAGTTTACTCTGCGCGGGCGTCCTTTTGTAAAGGCCACCCGACTTTTATTGCAGCGGGGATTCGCTTGCGCGCATCCCGACGCTGCCGCGGGCATCCTTTGCAATATTTCCAACAAAAAAAGCCTCAAGTAAACTTGGGCTTTCTTTGTTGGAAATATTGCGGAAAGAGTGGGATTCAAACCCACGGTACGGCAAAGCCGTACGCCGGATTTCGAGTCCGGTCCATTCGATCACTCTGGCATCTTTCCTTTAAAATCGGTGCAAAAGTAATGAATAATTTGCTAAAACAAAAGAAAAATGCTCTTTTTTTATTTTTTATCCTAAAAAAAGTGGTCGTTTCACTCGGCAATTACCTTCATCATACACTCGCGACAGTCGAATTGCAGACGGAAACGTCGCCCGTCGCCCGACACAAGATAGAAAGGCTCGCGATAATGACTTTTGACACCGCTTCTCGTACACCATCCGAGAGTGTATTTTATACAATGTTTACAGAACATTATTGGCTCGCCACTCACAGGGACTATCTCGAATGCGGGTGCAATTTTTTGAACAGAATGCCGACGATAAAAGGCCTCGGCAAGCGAGTTTGAGACGTTACCCCGATAGCTCAATTCTCTCTCGATATATGGATGACAGGTAGGCTTAACGGCCTTTTCATCAACAATATACTGCGCTTTATGAGCATCCATAAGAGCCTCGCACAATTGACGACGAATATCCGAGAGCAGCGACGATGGCACGAACCACTCTTGCGACAAACGAACATCCACCCTATCGACAAAGAAAGGCGTACCACCCCACTTACTCAATTGATTTTCAATGTTTTCGTACTGCGAGCTGCGAGCAATCTCTTTTTTAGCATCTACCGCAACCGAAGCCCTTATGCCACTCTCATCGCTGCCCGAGAGGATAAAGCCGTCGGCTGTTTCACCAAACACGAGCGACAGCGCGAGGCGGCGGGGAGCATCGGCACGCGCAAGAGAGCGCTCGAAAAGCGTGTCCGAGTTTCGGAAAAGCTGCGCCCCCTGAAAAAGCGGAGGCATCGTCTGCGGGAAAATACGCACTCCATCCACCCTGTTTATCCTGAAGCCGTGCAAGCGCCCGTCGGCACCGATAAAACAGGCGCCGTCGCCATTATTAAATGATGCTCCGCCCTGCATTGTGAAAAATTGACGCGAGACAACCCGCACGCGGCCCATCGGTTCGCCAATTGATTTTGGAGTGTCGATGGAGGCAACGTCGCTCCTGCTACCCGTGAGAAAATAGTCGGTAAAGCCGCGGTTGAAACTTTTTTGCGGGGCCGCGGCAAACTGCGGCTGCACACGACCGAACGACGAGCGCACATACTCGGGACGGCGCCCAAGAACCTCGTCGATAGCCTTGCGATAGTGCGCTGTGATGTTTTTAACATAGGAAACATCTTTTAGGCGGCCCTCAATTTTAAAAGAGACGACCCCGGCGTCCATCATCTGCTCGATAAAGGCGCTGCGGTTCATATCCTTGAGCGAGAGCAGATGCTTCTGCTTGCAGATAATCGCGCCGTCGGAATCGACAAGGTCGAACGGGAGACGGCAGAATTGTGCACACTCGCCCCTGTTGGCACTGCGCCCGAAACAGTGTTGCGAGGCGTAACACTGCCCGCTGTAACTGACACACAGAGCACCGTGTACAAAAGCCTCAAGCTCGACCTCGGGAACAGCCTTGTGTATGGCCGAAATTTCGTCGAGCGAGAGCTCGCGCGCAAGCACCACACGCTCAAGGCCTGCCTTGTAGAGAAAATCCACCTTATCGGCCGTGCGATTATCCATCTGAGTGCTTGCGTGCAGAGGAATAGGCGGAATTTTCATCTCCAACAACCCTAAGTCTTGAACAATCAACGCATCAACGCCAATCGAATAAAGTTTTTCTATAAGCTGTTGAACCTCGGGAATATCCTCCTCGGCTATGATGGTATTTATTGTTACATACACTTTTACGCCGAAAGTATGGGCATATTTCACAAGGCGCTCAATATCGTCGAGCGAATTTCCGGCTGCCTGACGCGCACCGTAACGCCCCGCGCCAATATACACCGCATCGGCACCATTATCAATGGCTGCAATGCCCGTGTCGGCGTTACGAGCGGGCGCAAGAAGCTCTATTTTTATGGGGTTCTGCATTATTCTGAAGCTGTTTTTCATTTATTTGTGCGAAGATACGCAAAAAAACAGAGTATGGCAGGCGGCAATAAAAAAAATATCAAATCAGATAAAAAATATTGCTCAATTTGGTAGCATATTAACTATTTTTCATTACATTTGCAAAAGAGGTTTCACCAAAATAGGCCAAAGCCTTGATTTTAATGCAGATACCACTTTTGGACTGCTTAATAAACTACAAAATGAAAAATTTAGAACAACATATAGTGCACCTTATCGCACGCCACAATTGCGTAATCATCCCCGATTTTGGAGCATTTTTGGCACACAGCGTACCTGCACACTACAATATTGACGACCAGACATTTATGCCTCCCCACCGCACTTTAGGGTTCAACCCTCAGGTAAAAGTGGACGATGCACTTTTGGTATCGGAGTATATGAGCGCACACAACCTCGCCTACGAGGCTGCCGCTGCAATGTTACGCAACGACATTTTATCACTGCGACGCACCCTCTCACGCAGAGGAAACATACGTTTCGGCGAGTTGGGAACGTTCTCAATGAACATCAACAGCGAAATAACCTTCGAGGCGGCTGCAAATTGCATCGACGACCCCGATAATTTCGGCCTTGAGCCACTGACAATCGCTCAGCTGCACAATATCGAGGAGCGCACAATAACCATAAAACGCCGCTCGATAGGCAAATACATTGCATCAATAGCCGCAATTATCCTCACATTCATATTCGTAACCCCGATAAGCGAGCAGGCGTTCGACAACAACATAAAAGCATCGTTAGGCAATTTCGCCTCGTCCGAGCAAATTTCAATGATGCAGCAGCTTACCTCGGTTGCCCCCCAACAGGTAACCGGTACCCACGAATGCGAAATATCACCAATAGGCTTTTCAAACACAAAAGCCTCGATAAGCAGCACTCCCTCCCCTGTTAGTACACAACAGCAAGCCACTGATGCACAAGCAATTACAACAGCAGAGACAGCGTATCCAACAAGCAGCAAGCCATTAGAGACGCCGACAGACAATCGCCCCGTTCATCCACTAATCACCCCCGATATTCCCCAAGACAGCAGCCCCTCGCCCCCATTGCCCGAGGCCGCAGAGAGCACTCCCACACCACAGTTTCACATAATTGTGGCAAGCTCGCCCAATGCCGACAACGCCCAATTGGCAATAAAAGAGCTCAGCTGTAAATTACAGAGAGAGTACAAGGTTGTAGTGTGCGGCAAACGCCACCGAATAGCAGCGGCAACGTACGCAACCGAGAAAGAGGCGCTGGAGAATCTATCAACCTTTCAAGCAACATTCCCCGACGCTTGGATACTCAACAATTAACAATAAAAACGGATGAAAAGAGTAACCTGCCCCAAATGCGACCACCCCATTGTATTTGACGACAACGGCTATCCGCAAGGAATGGCCCTTGTATTCGAGTGCGACCACTGCCGCAAGAGTTTCACCATAAGAATAGGAGAAAACGAAGAAGAGGAGCAACAGAATAATTTCGGTTACGTAGTAGTAATTGAGAATAAGTTTTGCTTTAAGCAAACGCTACAACTCACTGAGGGTGATAACGTTATCGGGCGCTACAATAAAGGAACAATAATCTCGCACCCCATCGAGACACGCGACCCGAGTATGGACAGACGCCACTGCATAATAAACGTAAAACGCAACGGTGCTGGCGAGCTGATATACACAATTCGCGATAATCCCAGCGTTACAGGCACATTCGTAATGAACCGCATACTGGGCGACCGCGAACGACTGCGCATCGAGGACGGAGCAATAATAACATTAGGAGCAACCACCCTGATACTGCACACCCCCGAGGGCGAGGAATAACCCCCAAAGAACCATACACACCACCACAACAAGGGAGACAGAAACGTCCCCCTGCAACCATAATTTACCCAAATTCCCCAAGAAAATGATACGATTCGACTCCGATTACATAGAGGGCGCACACCCCGCCATACTCGACGCCCTTGTACGCACCAATTTCGACCAAACGGCAGGCTACGGCGAAGACCCCTACTGCCATCAAGCCCGCCGAACAATAGCCCAACAGTGCAACGACAGCACGCTGGGCGTACAATTCCTTGTCGGAGGCACACAGACCAACGTAACAGTGATAGACGCCCTACTGCGCAGCTATCAAGGCGTAATATCGGCCGAGAGCGGACACATAAACGTACACGAGACAGGCGCCCCCGAAGCCACCGGACACAAAATAATAGCCATCAGCACCAACGACGGCCGTCTGACCATTGAACAGATAAAAGAGTGCTTCGACAACCATTGGAACGACCACGCACACGAACACACCGTGCAACCGGGAATGGTCTATCTGTCGTTTCCCGCCGAAAATGGCCTCATATACAGCAAAGCCGAGCTCGGCGCAATATCAGAATTTTGTCGTGCCAACGACCTCTACCTATTTATAGACGGCGCACGAATGGGCTACGGCCTGCAAGCCGAAGGGTGCGACGTAACCCTCGCCGACCTTGCACGCCTGAGCGACGCATTCTACATTGGCGGCACAAAAGTGGGCGCACTATTCGGCGAGGCAGTAGTATTCAGCGACAAAGAGATGCACCGCAGTTTCCGCTACGCAATAAAACAGCACGGCGGAATGTTGGCCAAAGGCCGCCTGCTGGGCATTCAGTTTCAAGAGCTGCTAAAAGGCGGCGACGAGTGTCTGTACTTCAGCCTTGCCCGACACGCCGACACACAAGCAATGCGCATACGCAGGAGCTTCGAGGCCAAAGGAGTGGAAATGTGGAACAACTCCCCCACCAATATGCAATTCCCACTGCTGACAAAAGCACAGCAACAGAGCCTCGCACAAGAGTTTGTCTTTGAATATTGGGGAAAATACGACGAGCAGCGCGACATTGTACGCTTCTGCACAAGCTGGGCCACACGCACCGAGGCCGTCGATGCACTATGCAGCGCAATAGCCCGATTATAAAAAGCTGTTTGAATTTACAAACACCATTAACCGAGACTTTTTTAGCAGTTATTCAGAAACTGTTTAAATTTATATCCTTAAGTTTATAGAGCAAAAATTGCTTTTTTAAGAGAGCATAGCCGGCTATGCAACCGCAAAAAGGGTAGAAACAGACATTTTTGAATATAATAAATAACGAAACAGCGCTTTTCAAGATAATATTTAGAAATTTAAACAGCCTCTTACACTCAAAACAACCCCTAAAAACAGACAAAAAATGCAAAGCGAACGTATAGAAAAGGTACTAAACTACCTCGGCGACAAAGGAATAGAATACACGTGGTACACCCACGACGAAGCCCCTACGATAGAAATTGCCCGCACACAGTGGCACAACGACGGCTCGAAGCATTGCAAAAACCTCTTCTTTCGCAACCACAAAGGCAACCGCCACTATCTTGTAGTGCTCGACTGCGAGCAAGACCTCGACATTCACGACCTTGAGCACCGTCTGCATCAAGGAAAGCTCTCATTTGCCTCGCCCCAACGTATGGAGCGCTATCTTGGACTGCAACCCGGCTCAGTATCGCCCTTCGGCCTCATAAACGACCAAGAGAGCCACGTACATCTGTTCCTCGACGCCAACCTAAGGAAGCACGCATCGCTCAGCTTCCACCCTAACGACAACCACGCAACAGTGGTAATTTCACAAAGCGAGTTTATGCGTTACCTCGAAGCGGTCGGCAACAGCTACGAGTTTATCGAGCTTTATTAAATATAAACACCAACAGCCGCAAACAAAAAACATCGGCGCCGATTCCTTAAAATAGAATCGGCGCCGATAATCTATCGAGTAAAAAATCAATCAGAAATTCCTAATCACAAAGAAGGCAATCACAGGAATTACCGCAAAAGTCCCGAAAAGAACCATCAGCAACAGATGAATATCCGAGACAAGATAACCACTCTTTGTATATTGAGTGGAAATCCAATCGCGGCCACCGACGTTACGCAGCTTATTGCACATATACTTATACAACCGATACATAAGCACACCGCACACCACGCCTACGACAGCCCCGGCAAGAATATCACCCGGATAATGCACACCAAGATATATTCTCGAATAAGAATTTATTGCAGCCCAAAGAAAGAGCGCTGCCGACAGCGTCCTACTGCGCATCAACAGCATAGCGAACGTGGCAATGCCAAATGAATTTGCAGCGTGGCTCGACATAAAGCCGTATGCAGCACGACGGTAGCCATTCACAACATCCACAAAGTACATAAGCTCGGGGTCGCGTGTGGGACGGAAACGCTCGAACAGAGGCTTGCAGATTGTAGATGTAATTCCATCGGTAAGCACAAAGACCAATGCAATAGCCACCAAAAGAATAAAAAACGTCTGTATGTTATTATTCTTTATCAGCACATACAACAACACGACAGCAAGCGGAATCCACACAACAGTGGTTGTATAAACCGACATACAACCATCCCAAAATAGCGACTCGCTGCCGTTGAGCGATAGTAACAGATATTTATCCGCCTCAATAAGTTTCTCTAAGTCGAACATCCCCTTATAAAATGTAATTATTAAATTATTTCGAGTGCGCTTGTGGGAATCCAGCCCACTGTACCATCTTCGAGCTCAATCTCTTTCCACTCTTTCATAGTATCGTCGCTCACCCTTACCTTGCGTCCCTCGTGTATGACAAAAAGGCTGGTTCCCGAGTCGTCGGGGGTGCTTTTTGCCGTTACGCTGGCATTCATTATGATGGCCATATTACGCACGTTGAGAGCGTCGTAATGATGCTTGGCTGCAATGTTCGAGAATAGGCATAGCACGAGCATAAGCACCGACAGTGCCATAGCAGCCTTGCGCAGTGCAACCGATTTTCCAAAAAAGAGCAACAACAGCGCAACAAGCATCAGAATAAAGGCTGCGGCTCCAATCACCGCCCACGTGTGCATACTCGCCACATTTATCACACTCTCGACCCACTGCGTAAGGAAGAGTTTAAAGCCGTCCGATACCTTGTCGATGGTCTTTGTCCTTGCAAGCTCAAGGTTGAAGCGAGTATCACTGTCCGAGGGGTCGAGCAAGAGCGCACGCTCGTAGTTTAGTATCGCCTTTGCGATCTCGCCACTCTTGTAATAAGCGTTTCCGAGATTATAGTATAACTCGGGAGCAACTCCCTCATTAGCAATAAGATGCTCGTAGGCACTGATAGCTGTTGCATAGTCGCCCTTGCTATACGCATCATCGCCAAAGGCCTTGCCCGAGCCCTCTATTGCAGCGGGAGCGACACTGCCCTCTTGCCCCTCCTGCGCACAAGCGGCAAGCGGACAGAAAAGAAGCATTAAATATATAAAGTGTTTCATCATAATTATCTCTTTATAGAATTTTCCATCTTGTCAATTATTTCCATTGCCTTTTTATAGACATTATCCATCGCTGCGGCAGCATCGCCCGGAGCGTATCGTGCAAATTCGCACTCGCCCAGCACATTCTCAAGCTCCGAGATTATCTCCTTGCCGACACTCTTGGCCGAAAGTTCGGCTGCCACATTATCCTTTGTCAGACGCGATACGGGGATACTCAGTTTATCGCTCACGTAACCCCACAGGGCTTTAAGAATCTCGTCATAAAACTCGGCCTTGTTGTTCTCTTTCAGAAGTTTCCGGGCCACCTTCAGACGCTTGACTGCCGTGCTGTTGGCTTTTTTGGTGCGCATACGCGAAATATCTGCATTCTCTTTCATCTGTTTGTAGTGCAACAGGATATATGCAATGAACATTAGGAAAGGAACAATGTAACAGAGCCAATAGCCGAGCGAGAAAAAGAAATAATCGCCGGGCTTTGCGAGTTTTACGTTACCGCTCTTAATGTAACGAATATCCTGCCCCAAAAGTCGCAGTTCCTCTTTGCCGACGAACGAAGCAACTGTCTCGTTGCCGCCACCCTCGCCTTTTGCCACACTGAGCGTGTAGCTGTCGGTGGCGATTGTCTCGTACTGTTTCTTTTCGGTATTAAAATAGGAGAATTGCACCGAGGGAATTGTGTACTCGCCCGCGTGTCGGGGGATTGCAAGATACTCAATGACTTTACTGCCCTGAAAGCCCGAGTTTGTCAGTTTGAAGCGATTCTCAATCTTGGGGTCGTAAACCTCGAAACTCTCGGGGAAATTAACCTCGGGGGTCTTTATGAGTTTCAAATTTCCGACACCCGAAATTACCATACGCAACGTTACTGCCTCGTTGGCCTTCAGCTCGTTTGTGCTGAGCGTGGTTGTTACGCCAAATTGACCCACACCACCCGAGAAGCCGTCGGGACGACCGGCGGGGAGCGCCTCGACATTTAGTTTTAATTTGGGGCTGTGGAGCTCTTTTTTAACCTCTAAATATCGTGGGCCGCCATTAAAGAAAAAGTCGAACGGGTCGGCCGAGCCCATATTTGTCTCGACCGCGGCGACTGCATCGAATTTTACCGAGGGAATCTCAAGCTCGCCACTTTTTTGCGGGAAAAGCACAAATTGTCGCCACGTATAAACAATGTAGTTGCGACCGTTGTAGTGCTCCATATTTCCCGACTTATTTTGCGGAAGCTCGACCTCTTGCACAAGGCAATCTTTTATATCAATGGCTCCGGGACTGACGGAGCTTAGGTTAACAGCGCTATATACTTTGAAAGTCAGCAGCACAGCCTCTTGCTCGTAAACGGATGTTTTACTGAGGATTGCACGCATAAAAAGTTCGTCGTTCGAGATGTTTGTCGATGCAGTGCGTCGGTTACCGTCGCGGCCTGAGCGGTTACCACTCGCTTGCGATGCTTTATCGGCCGGAAGCACTTTTATCGTTGCGCTGTTCGAATTATATTGCTTGCCATCGACCTCTATTGTGGCCGACGGCAGCGTGTAACTACCCTCTTTCGAGGCCATTAGCGTGTAGTTGAATGTAACGGTGTGGACGGTCTCGACCACTCCGTTGTAGTTACTTTGTCGTACCGAGGTTGAGCGATTGGGCCCCGAGAGCACCTCAAAATCGCTGAACGAGACGCGCGGCTCTTTTACATTGCCTCGGTTGACAGTGTAACTTACTCTGAAATATTGTCCGGCCTCTACCGCCTCGGGGGCCGATATTACAAATGATACCTCATCGGCAAAGGCCGGCAAGGTCAGTGCTACAATTCCTATTATGGTAAATAGTATTTTTTTCATCTTGTATCTTAAATATTTTGCGAAGATAGTATAAAGCGATGAATCTCTTTAATATTTTCGCTTTATTCGTCTGTTTTTATGCGTTACCAATCTTTTTCTAATTTTCGTCCTTTTAGCTGTAATAGTTTTTTTACTTTATCTTGAACCTCTTTTTCATCTTGCATTGCTGCTTCGAGCAACTGCTCGGCATTCTCTTTTGACATTTGCTGCCCTCCTTGTTGTCCGCCTTGCTGCCCTCCTTGTTGGTCTTGCTGCTGTTGTTGCTGGTCTTGCTGCTGTTGTTGTTGGTCTTGCTGCTGTTGCTGCTGCTCCTGTTGTTGCTGCTCTTGTTGCTGCTGCTCTTGTTGTTGCTGCTCCTGTTGCTGTTGCTCCTGCTGCTGGTCTTGTTGTTGCTCCTGCTGTTGCTGCTGTTTAAGCTGGCTCATTGCGAGTGCAAGATTATAGCGTGTCTCGTCGTCGTCGGGGTTATTGCGAAGGGCCTGTTTGTAGGCCTCGACGGCATTTTTATAATCTTTTGCAGCCTGCATAAGCACGCCTGTATTGTGATATACTTGTGCCAGACGATGCTTGTCTGTCTCGTACATTGCGGCAAGCTCAAATTCCTTTAATGCCTGCTCACCCTTATTCTGAAACAGAAGCGCGTTACCCAGATTATAATGCGCGTTGGCATCTTTGCCCTCTTTCTCAATGGCTTTTCTAAACTCAACCTCCGACTTATCGTATATGCTGTCGGTGTACATTTTATTGCCGCTGCGCAGATGCTCGCGGTAGGTTTTTTGTGCGCTTACCGAGACGGCCGATAAAAGTGCCGCTATTATGAATATGTATTTTACTCTGAACATATATTATTTTCTCTCTTCAAAAAGTTTAATATTACGTGTCCAACGGCTTTTGCCCTCTAACAGAAGAATGTCTAATGTTAGCAGCAGAAGCACCATCCAAGCAATAAACTCGAATTGCTCGTCGTAGTCGCTATAAACCTCGCTTGTAACGTCGGCTTTTGCGAGTTTGTCAATCTCTTTCAGCAGCATTTTTTGGGCGTTGTTGGTGTTATCCACCCTTATATATGCGCCGTTGCCTGCGCTTGCAATCTGCTGTCCCATTGTCTCGTTGAGCCTTGTCATTACAACATTGCCGTCTTTATCTTTGCGATACTCGTTGGCGTTGCCCGTGGGAATGGGTGCACCGTCTGTTGTGCCGACACCAAGCATATAGACGTTCATTCCTTTTTGAGAGGCTTGCTTGGCCGCCTCTTCGGCACCGCCCTCGTGATTCTCGCCGTCGGTAATTACTATTATGGCTTTGCCCACCTCGTCGTTGGGCGTGAAACTCTTCATTGCCAAACTGATAGCCGCTCCAATGTCGGTTCCCTGACGCGATATTAGCGAGGGGGTTATGCTGTTGAGAAACATCTTTGCCGATATAAAGTCGTTTGTTATCGGCAGTTGCACAAAGGCGTCGCCTGCAAAGACTATAAGCCCCACTTTATCGTTCTCGAAATTATCTATCAGCTTGGAAATTATATTTTTAGCTTTTTCAAGACGATTGGGCGCAATGTCCTCGGCAAGCATCGAGTTTGAAATATCGAGCGCAATTACTGTCTCGATGCCTTGTCGTGTAACGGTCTCTTTCTTCGAGCCGAATTGCGGACGGGCAAGCACCACAATCAAGAGCGACATTGCGCAAAGCGACAGCCAAAATTTCACCGACGGACGATATTGCGATACGTCGGGCATAAGCTCTTCGAGTAGCCTCGGGTCGCCATATTTCTTTATATTTCTTGTTCTTTTGTGGTTAGAGTAAAAGAATACTGCCAACAAAAGGAACGGTATGATAAAGAGATAAAAAAATTCAGGATTTACAAATTTCATAATTTCTCTCCTTTACGGTATTCTTTTTAGTATTGTATTGCGCAACAGAATCTCGACAAACAGGGCTGCGAATGCTATTAAAGCAAATAGGAGAAACTCTTCTTCGCGCGAAGAAAATTCCTTGACATTCAATTTTGTACGCTCTAATTTATCAATCTGCTCGTAAACCTCTTTCAGTTTATTATTGCTCGTGGCTCGATAGTATCCGCCATCGGTTATGTTGGCAATTTTTGTGAGTGTATTCTCGTCAATCTCCACGGGGACATTTATTATTTGTCCTCCATAGGGGTAAGGCGCCTCGCCGTTCTTTCCAACACCGATTGTATATACTCTTATGCCAAATTGTTTGGCAATATCAGCTGCCATTTCGGGCGAAATTTCGCCGCTGTTGTTCGAGCCGTCGGTGAGCAGGATTATCACTTTCGACTTTGCCTTACTCTCTTTCAGACGCGATACGGCATTGGCAATTCCCATTCCGATGGCTGTTCCATCCTCAATAATTCCCTGTGCGGCAATATCGCATTTTACCGAGTTTAGCATATTGAGCATCACCGTGTGGTCTATGGTCAGAGGACACTGCGTGAAACTCTCGCCGGCGAAGATTGTGAGTCCGATATTATCGTTGGGACGTCCGTTCACAAACTCGGCCGCAACCTCTTTGGCCGCCTCTAACCTATTGGGCTTAAGGTCCATTGCAAGCATACTCGTCGATACGTCCATTGCAAGCATAATATCAATGCCCTCGACCTCGGTATTTTGCCAACGGTTGGTCGATTGCGGACGCGCAAGCACCATTATAACCATCGAGAGTGCCAGCACACGCATTGCAAAAGGCACGTGCACAAGATAATTCTTATAGCTCTTTATGCCTTTCACATAGGGCAATGTGGTCGATATTTTCATTGCCGGGGCTGTGTGGCGCCCTCGGAGAATATACCACACAATGTAACCTATCAGTGGTATAAACAGCAACAGACAACCTATATTCTGTAGAACCATATTTACACTTTCTTAACTTAAAAGATTGTACAACTCTATTATCAACAGCACAAGCGCCGTAAGCGATAGGATGGCCAAGAAAATGCTCAGCTCCAGCAAGAAGCGCTTCTCGCGTGCCGAACGCTCATCCACCACACGACGCTCGGTGGGTTGCGGCTGCTCGACACTCGTTTGAGGCTTTGTATTCTCGACAAACTCAATTATTCCCATCAGATTACGGTCATTTTCGTTCATCGGTGGGTTGTATTTTGCAAATTTCACAAGGTCGGCCGTCGATAGAATCTCGCGCAGCTCTTTGGTATTCTCCTTGTCGAGATGATTTTTTATATTTTCGATAATCTCGCCAGTGGTCATCTCGGTGGCATTAAAGACGAAACGCTCGCTTATATATTGTCGCAGAGCATCGGTTATTGCCGTATAAAACTCCTTACTGCTGTCTGTCGTACGCCACTCGCCACTGTTTTTTATTTTTTCGAGCTCGGTTATTGCAAGCACGTGAGGCGGAATTTCGGGCTTAATCTTTATTATTCTTATTATGGGCTTATTCCTTTTGTACGAGACAATTACATACACGAGTACCGCCACAAAAAGAATCAGAAGCACCGCATATATCACACTGTTGCGAACATCCTGCCACTCGATTGACACCCTCCATATATCCTTTGGGCCGAAAAATTGCTCGACATTGGCTGTATCTACCGGAAAGGTATATACTGCCATTGCAAGCTCTTGCGAGTAGTAAGGGTTGCCCTCGACAAGCACCTCGAACGGCGGAATTACGTATAGCGCCGTATCAAACGAGGTTACTGTATATTCGTGCGTTACCGAGAGTCTTTTTGCATCGTTAAGCGCAAGAGTGTCAATCTTACGCTCAAGAATCTCTATGCCCTCGACAAGTTCCTTGTCGAAAGAGGGCATAATGAGGCGCTTGTTGGCATCGTAGCTGACAACCAATTTTATCTTGGCCTGCTGCCCTATGAAGCGTTGCACCGAGTCAATCTCGGCATTTACAACGACATTCTGAGCCTCGGCTCCCGAGACAAGGAATAGGAACAAAAATAATATAGATAATATTCTCTTTTTCATCAATCTACAATAACATTTGAAAATGTTAATTTTATCCGCGCTGCGCAAAAAGCGTCATCAGCGCCTTAACATAATCTTGGTCGGTGCGCACCGATACTGAATCGACACGGCTCTTTTTCAGAATATCGCCCAACGTCGCACTCTGACTGTTCCACCACTGACGTTGCGCACGTTGCACCGCAGCCGATGAGGTGTCGATGTACATCTCCTGCCCCGTCTCGGCATCGCGCACCTTCATAAAGCCAACGTCGGGCAGCTCGACAAGGCGGCGGTCATATACCTGAAGCGCCACAATATCGTGCTTGCGGTTGGCTATCGTCAGCGCATTAAGATAGTCGTGCGCAGCTATAAAGTCGCTCATAATGAAGGCTGTGCAGCGTTTCTTAAGAGCGTTGGTCAGAAACTCGAGTGGTACTTTTATGTCAGTGCCCACACTCTCGGGCTCGAAATTGAGAAGCTCGCGTATAATGTAAAGAATATGCTTGCGACCCTTCTGAGGAGGAATAAATTTCTCTATTCTGTCCGAGAAGAAAATAACTCCAATTTTGTCGTTATTCTGTATTGCCGCAAATGCAATTGTCGCGGCAATCTCGGTGAGCATATCTCGTTTAGTCTGCTTGATTGTTCCAAAATCGAGGCTCTCTGATACATCCACGAGCAGCATCACTGTAAGCTCGCGCTCCTCCTCGAACACCTTTACGTAGGGCTTGTTGAAGCGCGCCGTTACGTTCCAATCAATGTCGCGAACGTCGTCGCCATACTGATACTCGCGCACCTCGCTGAACGACATACCACGCCCCTTAAAGGCGCTGTGATACTGTCCCGCAAAGATATTATAGGATAGTCCCCGGGTCTTTATCTCAATCTTACGTACCTTTTTTAATAGCTCTGTGGTCTCCATAAAAAGGGATTAGGGTACCTCTACTCTATTCAATATTCGGCTTACAATTTCGTCGGACGAGACATTGCTTGCCTCGGCCTCGTAGCTTAGTCCGATGCGGTGGCGCAATACGTCGTGAGCGACGGCACGAACATCCTCGGGGATTACGTAACCGCGGCGCTTGATAAAGGCGTATGCTCGGGCCGCCAATGCCAAATTTATTGATGCACGGGGCGAGCCACCGAATGCAATCATATCTTTAAGCTCCTTCAGGCCATATTTCTCGGGGTAGCGTGTCGCAAATACAATATCTGCAATATACTGCTCGATTTTTTCGTCAAGATAAACCTTGCGCACCACCTTACGCGCCTCGATAATCTCTTGGGGCTTGAGGATGGGACGCACGGTTACTCGCTCGCCTGTAATATTCTGACGTATGATTCGTTTCTCCTCGGAAATTTCGGGGTAGCCAATAACTACTTTCAGCATAAAACGATCGACCTGCGCCTCGGGCAAGGGGTATGTTCCCTCTTGCTCAATGGGGTTCTGTGTGGCAAGCACAAGGAAAGGCTCGGGCAGATGGAACGTCTCTTTGCCGATTGTTACCTGACGCTCTTGCATAGCTTCGAGTAGCGCACTCTGCACTTTGGCCGGGGCACGGTTAATCTCGTCGGCAAGCACAAAATTGGCAAATACGGGGCCGCGGTTAGGCTTGAAGGCCTCCTCTTTCTGACTATACACCATTGTACCAATGACGTCGGCGGGCAGAAGGTCGGGAGTAAACTGTATGCGACTAAAATCGGCATCAATAAGATTAGATAATGTCTTAATTGCCAATGTCTTTGCAAGTCCCGGGACGCCTTCGAGCAGTACGTGTCCATCGGCCAACAGTCCAATGAGTAACGACTCTATAAGGTGTTTCTGACCTACGATTACTTGATCCATGCCCGCTTGCAGATTGGTTACAAAGCCGCTCTGCCTTTCAATCATTTCGTTAAGTTCACGAATGTCTATTGTTGCATTCATAATCTGTATTTTTATTCTATTACTATTTTCTTGTCAAAATTAGCTGTTTCTATTAACTTAATGTGTTAATTTTCTTAAAACAGTCTTAACATCTGTTTGCGTTAAGCAAAGTTTAACTTATTGCCATCAATTGCGTGGCACAAGATGGGGGATTTTAAGCTCGGTTCCAATTTCGAGCTTGTTATAATCCTTAATATTATTATAATGAACAATATAGGGCCACAGACGCTTGTCGTTAAAATATTTAAGCGATATTTTTGTGAGTGTCTCGTCGAGGCCTATGCGGTGCTGTGTCATTGTGCCTGCCGTGCGATAAATTGTTGTGTCTTTTATTGTTATTTGCGAGAGTGGCAGAGCGCTCATCTGCTCGACAAGGATAAACTCCTTTATCGTCTCGCTCGGTGGGGCCGCCACTGCAATTGTGTCGGGTTGCGGGGCCTGCTGCTGAACGATTTTTTCTGCAACGAGGGGACGGGTGGGCTCTTCTTTGTCGCTTTTGTTACCTCGCAAGATAACAAAGAGCACTAACGATAATACTACTATTATAAATAAGGTATAGAATATTGTTTTTACAGGGCTCTTTTTTGTTTCGGCGGCGGGAGTTTCTTTAGCGTCGGCCTTTTTTTCAGCGGGCGCGGGAGTTTCCTCTGGCGCCTTTGTGGCGGGCGCGGGCAATTCTTCAGTATCCTCTGCGACGGGTGCGGGAGTTTCCTTAGTACCCTCTGTGGCGGGCGCGGGAGTTTCCTCGGGCGCCTCTGTGGCGGGAGCGGGAGTTTCCTCGGGCGCCTCCGTGGCGGGAGCGGGCGATTCTTCAGTATCCTCTGCGACGGGCGCGGGAGTTTCCTCGGCTGCCTCCGTGGCGGGCGCGGGCGATTCCTCGGGCGCCTCTGTGGCGGGCGCGAGCGATTCTTCCGACGTTATTTCTTCCGTTACATCGTCGGTATAATCATCGTCAACCTCAACAGGCTCGAACATTGCAAAGGGCTGATTAACATTATCTTTTAACGTGTCGGCCGGAAGAAAAGTCAATTTTCGATGTCCTTTTATCTCAATTTTCTCGCCCGTATTTACATTCACACTGCCACGGCTTGCAACATCCACCATCTTAAATGTTCCGAGGCCGTTAATCTTTACAATGCCGTCGCTTTCGAGCCCCTCTACCAAAATATCGAAAAATGCCTTTGTAAAATTATCGGCTTTTGTTGCCGAAATATTACACTGCTTTGCGAGCAGGGCACTAAAATCGGAATGATTCAATTTTGCATCCATACTCCCTACTCTTCTGTCTCTTTGAATTTATCTTTCATTTTCGCACTCGGACGGAAAGAGGGTACAATCTTGGGCGGGATTAACATACGCTGACCCGTTTTTGGGTTGACAGATATTCGCTCGCGGCGCATTTTCACCTCGAACACTCCGAATCCCGAGATATTTATCTGGTCGTTCTCTTTCAGCCTGTCGGTGAGTTCCTCGATAAGCCCCTCGACAGTTGCCGAAGCCTCGGCCACCGACATTTTGCTGCGCTGAGCCAATTTACTGATAAATTCTTTGTTATTCATTTTACATTTTCTCTTTTAATCCACACAATCAGAGCACTTTACCCATAAGGTCAAATTCTGTGGCATCCTCTATTCGCACATTGTAGAATGCGCCTATTTTCAGCTCGCAGTCGGCAACGGGCACAAGTACCTCGGTATCGACGTCGGGCGAGTCAAACTCGGTGCGTCCTATGTAATATTCCCCCTCGATGCGGTCGATAATTGTCTTGAATGTCTTTCCAACCTTCTCGTCGTTGAGCTTCGACGATATTCTTTGCTGAATATCCATCAGGCGGTCGAGGCGCTCTTGTTTCTTTTTGCGCGATACGCTGTCGCGGTAGTTGAGGGCGGCGTATGTGCCATCCTCCTCGCTGTATGCAAAGGCCCCCAGACGGTCGAATTTTGCCCATTTTACAAACTCGACGAGCTCCTCGAATTCTTTTTCGGTCTCACCGGGAAAGCCCACCATCATTGTCGTTCGCAGACAAATTCCGGGAACCTCGGCACGCATTCTTTCGACAAGAGCGTATGTCTCTTCTTTTGTTACGTGTCGCAACATTTTCTTTAGAATCTTTGTGCTCACGTGCTGGAGGGCAATATCAAGATATTTGCACACATTATCCCTTGTGCGCATCACCCGCAGAAGGTCGTAGGGGAAATTCGACGGATAGGCATAGTGCAGACGAATCCACTCGACACCCTCAATATCCGATATTTTCTCGACAAGCTCGGCAATGCTCTGTTTTTTGTATAAATCGACGCCGTAGTATGTAAGTTCCTGAGCTATAATCTGAAACTCTTTTACTCCCTGCGACACAAGATAGCGCACCTCGTCGAGAATCTCTTCCATTGGGCGCGATACGTGGCTGCCTGTGATGATGGGAATTGCGCAGTAGGCGCAACGGCGGTTGCACCCCTCGGAGATTTTCAAAAAGGCATAGTGTCCGGGGGTTGTAATTACACGCTCGTTGGCTATCTGTGAGCTGTACTCCTTTTTAAGGTCGGATAAAAGCTCGTTCCAATTGAATTTTCCATAAAAATGGTCAACCTGCGAAATTTCCTCGCGAAGCTCGTCAAGATAGCGCTCCGAGAGGCATCCCATCACATAGAGACGCTCAAGGTCGCCCTGCTCCTTACGCTGACAAAATTCCAGAATCATATTTATTGACTCCTCTTTTGCATCGCCAATGAATCCGCAGGTATTTATCACCGCAATTGCTCCGCAGGGCTCGTCGGTGTCGTGCGTAACCTCGTAACCGCACTCCTGAAGCTGACGCATAAGATGCTCGGAATCGACAAGATTCTTCGAGCATCCCATTGTTATTATATCTACTCTGTTCTTTATCATTTGTTTATCCAAAGAGTGAATCGACAAATTCCATACGATTGAACACCTGAAGATGCTCCATTCCCTCGCCCAATCCGATGTACTTTACAGGTATTTTGAATTGGTCGCTTATGCCAATTACGACGCCACCTTTTGCCGTACCGTCGAGTTTTGTTATTGCAAGCGCCGTTACCTCTGTTGCCTTTGTAAATTGCTTGGCCTGCTCAAAGGCATTCTGTCCGGTCGAGCCATCGAGCACCAAAAGCACCTCGTTAGGGGCGTCGGGAAGCACCTTTTTCATCACATTTTTTATTTTTGTAAGCTCGTTCATAAGGCCCACCTTATTGTGCAGACGTCCGGCAGTGTCGATAATCACAACGTCGGCATTGTTGGCCACGGCCGAGGAGAGCGTGTCGAATGCCACCGAGGCGGGGTCGGAACCCATATTCTGCTTTACGACGGGAACGTCGGCGCGACGGCCCCACTCGACAAGCTGCTCGACGGCCGCTGCGCGGAACGTGTCGGCTGCACCAAGATAGACTTTTTTTCCGGCCTTTTTAAATTGGTGGGCCAATTTTCCGATTGTCGTGGTCTTTCCCACTCCGTTCACTCCAACGACCATAATCACGTGGGGCTTTCCGGGGGTTGTGGGAATATCGAATGAGCCGCTGTCCTCGGTGTTATTCTCCATAAGCAGGGCTGCAATCTCCTCCTTCAAAAGTAGGTTAAGCTCTTTTGTGTTCATAAATTTGTCGCGTGCGGCACGAGCCTGTATGCGCTCTATGATTTTGAGTGTCGTCTCGACACCTACGTCCGAGGTTACAAGCACCTCTTCGAGGTTGTCGAGTACATCATCGTCTATTTGTGTTTTTCCTACTATTGCGCGGGCAATTTTACCAAAAACACTCTCTTTGGTCTTTGACAATCCTTGGTCAAGAACCTCTTTCTTATCTTTTGTAAAAAAACTAAAAAATCCCATAGTAATAAATTTAATAATTTAATCGAGTTTAAGTACTGCAAGGAAGGCCTTCTGTGGCACCTCGACGTTGCCTATCTGCTTCATACGTTTTTTACCTTTTTTCTGTTTTTCGAGTAGTTTGCGCTTACGCGATACGTCGCCTCCGTAACATTTTGCCGTTACGTCCTTGCGCACCTGTTTTATTGTCTCGCGGGCAATGATTTTTGTGCCTATTGCCGCCTGAAGCGCAACGTCGAATTGTTGACGGGGGATAAGGTCGCGCAGCTTCTCGCACATCTGACGGCCGAGGCCATAGGCATTATCGACGTGTGTGAGTGTCGAGAGTGCATCGACGGGCTCGCCATTGAGCAGAATGTCGAGTTTTATTAGCTTCGAGGCGCGGAACCCTGCCGGATGGTAGTCGAACGAGGCGTAACCCTTTGAGATACTCTTGAGCTTGTCATAAAAATCTATCACAATCTCGCCCAACGGCAATAGGAAGCTAATATCCACTCGGTTACCGGTAATAAAATCTTGTCTCTGAAGCTCGCCGCGCTTGCCCAGACACAGCGTCATAATGGGGCCGATGTACTCGGCGCGGGTGATTATGCTGGCCTGAATGTAGGGTTCCTCGATGTGGTCAATCAGTGTCTGGTCGGGCATTCCTCCGGGATTATGAACCTCTTGCACGCCGCCCTGCTTATCGTAAACCATATACGATACGTTGGGCACGGTGGTAATTACGCTCATATCAAACTCGCGGTCGAGGCGCTCTTGCACAATCTCCATATGCAGAAGCCCCAAAAATCCGCATCGGAATCCGAATCCGAGTGCTGCCGACGACTCGGGGGTGAATGTCAGCGAGGCATCGTTCAGCTGCAATTTTTCGAGCGAGGCGCGCAAGTCCTCGTAGTCCTCTGCGTCGATGGGATAGACGCCGGCAAAGACCATCGGCTTAACCTCCTCGAATCCTGCAATTGCCGATGAACAGGGACGGCTTATGTGGGTAATTGTATCACCCACTTTTACCTCGCGCGAGGTCTTTATTCCCGAAATAATATATCCTACGTCGCCCGTGCGCAGCTCGTCGCGCGGCGATAGTTCCATTTTCAGCACTCCCACCTCGTCGGCGTCGTACTCCTTGCCCGTATTAAAGAATTTCACCTTATCGCCCTTGCGAATAACGCCGTTGACAACCTTAAAATAGGCTATAATGCCACGGAACGAGTTAAACACCGAGTCGAAAATTAGCGCCTGAAGAGGAGCCTCCTCGTCGCCTTTAGGTGCGGGGATACGCTCAATAACAGCCGCAAGAATCTCATCGACGCCCATTCCCGTCTTTCCCGATGCCTCGATAATATCGTCTCTGTCGCAACCGATAAGATCGACAATCTCGTCCTTAACCTCCTCGGGCATTGCATTTATCATATCACATTTGTTGATGACGGGAATTATCTCAAGGTCTTGGTCGATGGCCATATAGAGGTTCGAGATTGTCTGTGCCTGAACGCCTTGCGTGGCATCAACCACCAACAGCGCACCCTCGCAGGCGGCGATTGAGCGCGACACCTCGTACGAAAAATCGACGTGTCCCGGAGTGTCGATGAGGTTGAGTATATATTTTTCGCCCTTGTAGTTGTATTCCATCTGGATAGCGTGGCTCTTGATTGTGATTCCACGCTCCTTTTCAAGGTCCATATTGTCGAGCATCTGCCCCTCGGTTATCTTGATGGTCTGTGTATATTCGAGCAAACGGTCGGCAAGGGTCGATTTTCCGTGGTCGATGTGAGCGATAATACAAAAATTTCTAATTTTCTTCATAATACTTTGTAGTCATTTTTTAAGGGCCGCAACCGCACTTTTTTGCGCACAAAAAGCCCATTTACATTTTCAAGCGCGAAGATACGAATAAAAATCTAATTATTATTTATAATTTATTATTATATAATATAAAAAGTGAATCATTTTTTCCAAACGGCGCTCAAGAGAGAAACAACAAATAAGACAAACAAGGCGGGCCTTAAGGCCCGCCTTGTAAACAAAATTCAGAATAATTAACTACAATTATTTCTTTTTCTTGAATAAATCCTTAGCCTTACCAAAGGCATCTTTCACGGCGTCAATTTTCTTCTCGGCCGAGCTTTTCGTTGTATCCGATGAAGCCTCACCCGACTTTCCTCCGAGCAGTTTGTCAATTGCACCTTCGGCCGCTTTTGCGGCTGCTTTTTTGGCGAGCGCCTCCATATCAATGCCAACCTTAGGCGATGTAAACGAGCCGCCGATGGTCATATCAACCGTGCCCAACTGCGAAAGTTTGCCAACCGATGCGGGCAGTGTAATCTCGCCGCGATAGTCGATTGTTTGGTCGAGGCCTGTCGAGCCCGAGAGTTTCATCGTACAATCTCCCATCTTGATATTAAAGGGCTTAGTATTTATTCTGCCGTCGTTTATTGTAAACTCAACATTAAGGTCTTTAACCTTTGTATCCTTTAGCGAAGGCTTTTTTATAATGTCGGCCACCTGCTGAATAACAGTAACATTATTCAGGCTGAGGTCGCGTGTCGAGAGGGCACCGCTACCACTCATAGTCTGCAACACGGGGCTCATTGTCTCATCGAGTTTTGTTGATATTTTCATATTACCCGAGAAACTACCGGTGAGGCCGTTGAATATCGGAGCCATCTTCTGCACCATATTAAGTTCCTTGTAAGCCTGCGCAAAGACAATGTTCGAGAGCTTAAATCCTGCGTCAAATTCGGGCTGAACGGCCTCGGTTGCTTTGTAAAAACCGTTTACCACAACATTTCCGCCCATTGTGTTCATTGAGAGGTTTTTCATATCAACTTTTCCGCCTTTCACAAGAAGCTCGCCTTTCATATCGACAAAAGTCATATTGTCGAACAAAACTTTTGCAAAATTGGCCTGCATTCTAAAGTCGATATTCTCGGGGACGTAAATAACGCCCATTGCAGCGGTATCCGCAGCAGCCTCGCTGCTGCGGGCAACGGCAGCCGTATCGGCCGACATAAAGTCGTTCAGATTAAAATTTTTGCTGCTGACATTGAGCGTACCTTTAAGCGTCGAGCCTTTGAGCGCATAGCCCATATAATTCTCGAATTTACTGTTCACTGTAACATCATTGTCGCCAATATTTACCGTTGTCTGACTGAGCTCAAGGTAACGAGGATTAAACGTAAGCACCGAGTTCTTTATGTCAACGTCGGGCATATCATCCATTTTAAGCAGCATATCATTGAGGCGCACACTACCCTGTGCCTTCACCTTATCGTACTGCTCTTTTTCGATATACGCCATACATCCGCTGACGCTCATATCAGCATCAACAACACCGTTAAGCGCCATATTCTCAAGAGGATAAACATCCTTAATCTTTCCAAGATTGAGTTTACCTTTGGCCGAGGCGTCGAATTGCATATTGCTTATGGGTGTAAGCAACTTAACCGCCACGCTGAAGGGGTTGCCGGCCATTACAAAGCTGAGTGGCGCAACATCGACAACGGTTGCATCGAGCGAGCCACCGGGATTCTCGACCTTTGCGTTAATGTTAATTTTATTTACTCCCATCGGCAGCGAGGGATATTGGAACATTGCATCCTTTACGTCGAACGCCACATTAAACTGCGGCACAATGCTGTCGCCCTTGAGGCTGCCTTTGGCCCACGCTGCGAGCGTTGCACGACCGTCGGTCTTTAGCCCCTCAAAATCCTTTGAATAGATTGCGGGAATAAGCGACAGTATCTCCTTGAATCCAATCTCGTTGCTGCCGAGTTTAATGTCCATATCAACGCCCTCGTCGGTGAGTGCCACCCAACCGTCAATTGCCGCCTTTATGGCATTCAGCTGCACGGAATTTTCGTTGAGGGTAAATTTATTATTTTCGAGGTCGGCGTCGATGTTCATATTTGCGGCGACGTGTGCACGGTTAAGAAAAGGCACACCGTCCATACTGAATGTTAGCGCCTCAAGAGCCGTCTCAAGGGCAAGCATTGTGCGTGCGCTTCCAAAGTCGCCCGAGCAGCTTACGTCCATATTCTCGACCTTTGCATACATATTGCTCAGGCGGTCGTCGTAAACAAGGTTAAAATCGCTGACAGTAAGCTGCTGCAATTTAATGCGGAAAGGCGACGACGCTGTATCGGTCGGCGCCTCCTCGACCTCGTCGGTGGGCTTCATCACATCCCAATTGACACTGCTGTCGGGCAGCACTATAGCATTGACCGACACCCTGTCGAGCAGCACTTTTTTAATATCGAAGCCCTCGTCGCCAAAGAGCGACATTATATTAACAGCCGCCGTTACCTCGCCCGCCGCCACAAGAGTATCGTTCCGGAATTGTCCGACGCCCTTAAGATAAAAATCTTCGAGTGTTACCGAAGCAAGCGGAAAATTGCTTATGAGACTAATATCGAGGCCTCCAAAATCGAACTCGGCATTGAGCATTTTATTGCCCTCTTCCTTTACCAATGCCTCAATTTTATCTTTGAAAAGATAAGGCAGAGTAACCAATAAAAGCACGATTACAAGAAGAATCGTACCTGCAATTTTAAGAATCTTTTTCATTGTATGTAATTTGAATTTAGTATCATCGTACATATTTTTTTTGATAAAAAATAGCAAGAAACGCAAAATTTAATTTAGCGTTTACCACATAGAATGCAGTCTATTTTCGCACGTTTACAGCAAAAATAATAAAAAAACCGAAACGCCCTTACATATATGTAAAAGAATTTCGGTTTTTTAATAAATTGGAAGCTGTTATTTAAACACGTGCTTGCCGTAGTTTACACCCTTGAGACGATAGAAGAGCGCCTCGCCCTGCAAACGCTGCTCGAAATCCTTATAGTTGCGGAGCTCTTGCGGCGTCCATCCGGCCTCGGCAACGGCAGCCAATCGAGGCAGCAAAAGATATTGCACGTGGTCGGGGGTCTCCACCCACTCTGTCCAGAAATTGGCCTGCACGCCCATATATTTTGTTGCAAGCTCGGCGGGAACATCTTTCATAGGCACATAATTATAGACCGCCTCGACCGTCTCGGTGCCGTGGCCCTGCGAGTGAGGCTCGGTGGGCAGATTCGACTGCTTGCGGTTGATATAATAGGGAATCTGCGGGGTGAGGATTGTGTTCATCCCACGCGATGCAGCCTCTTTTGCAGCCCTGTCGGCGCCTATCCACGCCATAATGGTAATATCGTTGCCCAGCGCGGCAGTGTTTCCGTGAAGAACCTCGTTCCAGAAAATGAGGCGACGCTGCTCTCTCGCGGGCTTCTGCGCTATGTGCTCTTTTAGTTGGCGGTAGAAGTTTATTTGCAGGTCGCGATAATTCTGTGAGCCAATCTCTTTAAGGAGCGCTTGACAGTCGCTGTTCTTCTCCCATTTGTGCGTGGGACACTCGTCGCCGCCCAGATGAATATATCCGAACGGGAAGATTGCCGTAAGCTCGTCGATTACATCTTTGGCAAATTGCACTGCCTTAGGATGCGACACGTTTATTACGTCGGCCGAGACACCCTGCCACAGCCACACCTCGTGGGGATTTTCGGGGTCGCAAGCAAGAAACTCGGGGTACGATGCAACGGCCGCCTGCGAGTGGCCCGGAATATCAACCTCGGGGACAATCTCGATGAAGCGCTCTTTGGCGTATGCCACAATCTCGCGAGCATCCTTCTGTGTGTAGTATCCGCCGTAGCGTATGCCGTCGGGCTTTACGTCGCCCCAACCGCATACGCGGCTGTTACGCCACGCTCCAACCTCGGTTAGTTTGGGGTATTTTTTTATCTCGATGCGCCAGCCTTGGTCCTCGGTCAGATGCCAATGGAAGCGGTTCATTTTGTAGGCCGCCATAATGTCGAGAATCTTTTTTATCTCCTCTTTGCCGTAAAAGTGGCGACCCTCGTCGAGCATAAAGCCGCGCCACGCAAAGCGAGGCTCGTCGGTGATGCTGACACAGGGAATCCTCCACTCTGTGGCCGAGGCGTCGTAAACTCCTGCCATCACATTGGCCGGGAGCAGTTGCTTCAGCGTCTGAAAAGCGTAAAAAAAGCCTGCGGGCTGTGCTGCCGTAATTGTTATAAGCCTCTCTTTTACGGTAAGTTTATAAGCCTCGGCGCCCATTGAAGCGTCGGTGTCGAGGGTTATGTGCGCATCGGCTTTTTTATTACATTTTTTTACATCCGCCCCAAGCATTTTTGCTTTTTTATAGGTGCTCTTCGAGATTTTTACTCCCGTTGTTGTCTTAATCTCCTTTATAAAATTATCGACAACATCATTTACTCCGGCATCTTTGGGGTAGCACAGTGCAACCTTGCCCTGAAGGAGAAAAGCCCCCTCGTTCACTGTCATCTGCGCAGGCTGCGGGATGAGCGATATTTCCTGCGCTACTGTTACGCCGCATACGGCACACAGAATTGTAATGAGAATAGATTTTAGTTTCATTTTGTATTCTTTTTTTAATTAGCAAATTTGTTTTTATCGATGGGCCTCGTCGAAGGCTCTCAGGCGCTCTTCGAGCAGTGCATAATGATGCGGTTTTATGTTCGACGAGCAGGCGCGTATGCCTTGCCGATTGCTTCCCGTGGTTGCAAGGTCGATGCCGCTGATGCCATAATACAGAAGCTCTTTCAACAGCTGCGCACCACTCATATTGCGGTACCCTATTGCAAAGAAAAATCCGTCGCTCACCGCCCTATCGTCGTCCTTGTCATATACAATGTGGAATCCGTTTCTGTAAAGAATCTCTTTTATTCGTGCGGTACGCAGAGCATACTCCTTAATATCCCCGACGAAATTATATTTGCCGTCCGAGGCGGCGTCCATCATAGCCGCCATTGCACACTGCGCCGAGTGCGACACGCCCGAAGAGAATGTGTAAAGATAGACGTAGGCAAAAGCCGCGCCGAAGCGTGCAATGCCGTAGCGCTGTGCAAGGCTGTCGAAATGCCGCTCGTACAGCCTGTCCGAGATACAGGCGACGGCTATTCGCTGTCCCGCGTAACTAAATATCTTCGAGGCGCTTATAAGCAGCAGATAGTTGTCGGTGTATTTTGCCACCGACGGCTGATAGGGAGACTCAAAGGGGCGGCCGACGTCGCTGCGAAAATCCATCGTCATATAGGCAAGGTCTTCTATTACAACAACGTCGTATTTTGTTGCCAGACGGCCGATTGTGGCAAGCTCTTGCTCGTTGAGGCACATCCACGAGGGGTTATTGGGGCTCGAATATATCACCGCACAGATATTCCCCTCGGCAAAATAGCTCTCGATTTTCTCGGCGAGCCTCTCGCCCCTATAATCGGCAATGTCGAACGAGACTGTTTTTACCCCCACTACCTGCGCCTGCATCTTCTGCACGGGAAAGCCCGGGTCGATGTAAAGCACCGTGTCGCGCTCGGGGTCGAGGTGCGAGCAGAGCATCAGCGAGGCGAACGAGCCTTGCATCGAGCCTGCTGTCGGAATGCAGCCCACAGGGTTAATATCTACATTCAAAAAGGCCTTCACAAAGCGCGAGGCTGCATCCTTTACGGGGCGGATGCCGTCAATAACGGGATACACCGAGGCAACACCCCTGCGCAACGCCTCACACTCGGCCTCGACGCCCACCGCCGAGGGAGGAAGGCCGGGCACGCCCATCTCAAAATGAATGTACTCTATCCCCTGACGCTCCTCGATAGTGCGTACAATGGCCCCTATCTGACGTATAGAGGCCGACGCAACGTCCTTTATCTCGAGTTCCTCGGCAATGCCGTCGATAATTTTCGGGTCAACGATACTCATTTTATACCTATTTTAATATAAAGGGGATTTTAAGAGGTTAATCCTCCATAAGTTTGCGGTAGCGCACCTTTTTAGGCTCCTCGATGCCTAAGCGCTTCATTTTGTGCTCCTCGTAATCCGAGTATGAGCCCTCGTAGCTATATACGTTGCCGTCGCCCTCGAATGCGATAATGTGCGTGCAGATGCGGTCGAGGAACCAGCGGTCGTGGCTGATGACAACGGCGCAACCTGCAAAATTCTCAAGACCCTCCTCGAGTGCGCGCAGCGTGTTTACGTCAATATCGTTGGTGGGCTCGTCGAGCAGAAGCACGTTACCGCCCTCTTTCAGTGCCATCGCAAGATGCAGACGGTTGCGCTCGCCACCCGAGAGGACGCCGCATTTTTTCTCTTGGTCGGCACCCGAGAAATTGAAGCGCGACAGATAGGCGCGCACGTTTATCTCTTTGCTGCCCAGACGCATAAGCTCGTTGCCGCCGCTCATCACCTCGTAAACGGTCTTATCGGCAACAATATCCTTGTGATTCTGATCGACGTATGCGAGTTTCACCGTCTCGCCCACCTCGAATGTACCGCCGTCGGGCGTCTCAAGGCCCATAATCATACGGAAGAGCGTGGTTTTTCCCGCTCCGTTGGGGCCGATGACACCTACAATGCCGTTGGGAGGCAGCGTAAAGTTAAGGTCGGTAAAGAGTGTCTTGCTGCCGAATGATTTTGCAAGATGGTCGGCGATGATTACCTTGTTGCCCAATCGGGGGCCGTTGGGGATAAATATCTCGAGTTTCTCCTCGCGCTCTTTCTGGTCTTCGTTGAGCATTCTCTCGTACGAGTTAAGACGAGCCTTACCCTTTGCCTGACGAGCTTTGGGAGCCATACGCACCCACTCAAGCTCGCGTTCAAGAGATTTGCGGCGCTTGCTGGCGCTCTTCTCCTCCTGCTCCATACGCTTTGTCTTTTGGTCGAGCCACGATGAGTAGTTACCCTGCCACGGGATGCCCTCGCCACGGTCGAGTTCGAGAATCCATCCGGCAACGTCGTCGAGGAAATAACGGTCGTGTGTTACGGCAATCACCGTTCCCTCATATTGGTTAAGGTGCTGTTCGAGCCAGTCGATGCTCTCGGCGTCAAGGTGGTTGGTGGGCTCGTCGAGCAGAAGAACGTCGGGCTTTTGCAGAAGCAGACGGCACAGAGCCACACGGCGACGCTCGCCACCCGATAGATGATCGACAAGCTCGTCGCCCGCGGGACAGCGCAGCGCCGCCATTGCACGTTCGAGTTTGCTGTCGAGGTTCCACGCGTCGGTAGCATCTATAATATCTTGCAGTTCGGCCTGACGTGTGAAAAGCTCGTTCATCTTATCCTCATTCTCATAATACTCGGGAAGGCCGAATTTCATATTTATCTCCTCATACTCGGCCAGAGCGTCAACAACCGATTGTACGCCCTCCTTAACACACTCAAGGACAGTCTTTCCATCCTGAAGCTGCGGGTCCTGAGGCAGATAGCCCACAGAGTATCCGGGCGACCACACAACATTTCCCTGATAATCGTTGTCAAGGCCGGCTATAATCTTCATAAGAGTAGATTTTCCGGCGCCGTTCATACCTACGATGCCAATCTTTGCGCCGTAGAAGAACGAGAGGTAAATATTCTTCAGTACCTGCTTGTTTGTCTGTTTGATGGTCTTACTAAGACCCACCATCGAAAAGATGATTTTCTTGTCGTCAACTGTTGCCATTATTCTATTGTTTTTTATTATTTTAAATTTCCAAAAAAAGTTTTTCTTAATCTTTAAAGCCGTCGTTTCATTGTTTTTTATGTTCAAAAAAATGGCTGTTTTATTCTTTTTATCGGTTCTTTAGGCCGCGATGCACTATACAAATAATAAATCATTTTATTTTTTTGACCTTATAAAAAACTCGGCAATATAAATTTAAACAGCACCTTAATCTGCATAAAAAAAGTGCCGACAAATAGCGCATTTTACAATTACTCGGCGAAGATACAAAGAAATTGCCGAATAAACAGCCTATTTTATAAAATAATAGCCTTCGCATCGAGCGCGTAAAGCACCGCAGAGCATCGGGAATTGCACTGCTTACATTTTTTAGCTACTCACTCTTTGAGAATATTTCAAAATGGCGTATCTTCGCGAAAATATTTTACCGTTATATGAAGCAACTGAACCGTCTCTTTACCCTCCTTGTGGCAATGCTCATTTTTGCAGCCTGCGGCGAGGATAGAACATACGAATATTACAAGCTGACCGAGGAGAATCAATGGATTTTCTCCCGAATGCAAGAGAGCTACCTTTGGGGCGATACAATAGAGCAGCCCGCCCGAAACAAATTCTTTGCCAAGAGCTCGGACTTTTTCTACAGCCTTGTGCAACGAGGCGATAAAGCCTCGCATTTTACCGACTCGGCCACAATCACAAGCTACGGCCTGACATTCGGCATTGTGCGCGACCCTCTTGGAATAAAACCCGGAAAAAGCTACGCAGCGGTGCTTTTTGTCGAGAAAGGCTCGCCCGCCGAGGCTGCCGGCCTCAAGCGCGGAATGTGGCTCACAAGCGTCGGCAACAGGAATATAACAACCAATAATTACGGCTACCTCGTACGCGGCGAGGCAACCACCGTGTGCACCGCCCGCATCCTCCCCGACACAATCGACGGAGCCTTCATCTGGAGCGCCGACGACACACTGAACATCTCAAAGGCAGTCAGCCTCGACCCCTCGGCGTTAATCTTGGACAGCATCTATAATATCCCCGACCATAAAGTGGGCTATATTATATGCAACCGCTTCGACGAGAGCAAGAGCCTCGCACCCACCCTCGCGCACTTTGCCTCCGAGGGGGTAACCGACCTTATCATCGACCTGCGCTATTGCAGCGGCGGGGCGCTGCAAGCAGCCGCCTCGTTGGCATCGGCCATTGCCCCCGAGGCCACAGGAGACACATTCTGCTCGCTCATATACAACAGCCGCAACAGCGACAAAGAGACACACTACACCCTATCGGCACAGCCCGCCACTCTTAATCCGTGGCACACATATATAATTACGACAAGCGCCACACGCGGCACCGCCGAGGCTTTTGCCGCAGCTGTAAGATATTATTTGGGCGACGACAGAGTAACACTCATCGGGCAGTCAACCGCAGGCGATAATCTACACACACAAAGCATAGAATCGCCCTACAATTTCACTATAAACCCCGCAGTGGCAGCCATCTGCACCCCCGACGGCAACATTCTCTCGCCCGACGGCCTCAGAGTCGATTATCAGGTAAACGAGCTACAAGGTAACAAAATCTTAGAGCTTGGCAACACAAACGAGACAATGCTTTACAGCGCACTATACCATATACTGCACGGCATAATCCCCGACGAAAGCCCCGAGCTTTACGCAGCGTCCAACATATTTCAGACACGCTACAAAAGCATCGTAACAGAGTAAAGCCCCCACACATACAGACAAAAGAGACGATGAGGATATTTTCACATATCCTCATCTTTTTTTTATTTCTTAAACAATTGCGCAAAAACCCACCACGCGCAAAAAGTGTTATTTGCAAAGAAGCGTTTGCATTAACCATAAAATAAAAAGAAATGAAAAAAATTGTAACATTGGCAGCCGTGGCTGCGACGCTGACATTCACAGCGTGTAACTCGTGCCGAGGCAACAAGCAACCGGCACTTGTAATCGAGAGCGAGACAGATAGTTTTTATATGCTGAACGACAGCACCATTGCCGACAAACAGACCTTTGTCTTTGAGGGACTTATGCCGCTCGACAACGGAGAGATAGGAAACACCGTGCTTACCGTGCAAACACTGAGCCTCAACGACGACGGCACATACACCCTGAGCACAAGCTACATCGACGAAGAGAACAACACCGTCAACGCCAGCGACAGCGGCGAGACAATGGTGCTCATAGGCATTCCCAACGACAGCACAGCCATCATCTACGAGCTTGCATCGTACAACAACAACCCAAAAATCAATCTAAAGGTCAACAGCGACAGCTCACTTACACGTCTGAACAACAAGATGGAGCCCGCCACCCAAAATCCGGCCCACCGCCTCAGACACAAGAAATAATAGCATAAAACAACCTATTATTAACCAATAAACAAAAGTCTTATGAAAAAGTGTGCAACCTTTACCCTTTTGGCAGCCTGTCTGTTTGGACTATTCTCGTGCGAGAAAGACCCCGACACCGACAAGCTCGACAACGACTATTTGGTATATACCAACTACGACAAGGGAACAAAATTCAACACTATGGCCACGTTCCACGTGATTGACAGTATCCTAATCATTGGCAACGAGGCAAAGCCCACCTATTGGAACAACAACAATTCCAAGACCATCATCGACGCTTACATTGCCAACCTCGAAGAGCGCGGATACACCCCCGTAGCCACCTCGGCCGAGGCTGATATGGTGTTACAGCTCAGCTACATAAACAACACCTATTACTTTAACAACTACGGAGCGGGCCCGTGGTGGAACAGCTATCCCGGCTATTGGAATTGGGGCGGATGGGGCTGGTACTACCCCTACTCGTTCTTTTATAGTTACAGCACAGGCTCCATTATCGGCGAGCTTGTGAGTACAGTGCCCTCGGCCATCGAGAAGGATAAACTCACGGTTGTGTGGAACTCCTACATCTGCGGGTTGCTGAACGGAAACTCTCTGAGCCTATCGCGTACGCTCAGTGCCATCAATCAGGCATTTGTGCAGTCGCCCTATCTTACCACAGGTAATTCTACCGAGAAATAAAAACTGTTAAATTTCTAAAAATAAATTCTCAACAGTATGAAAAGAATAAGGAATTTTATATGTGCGGTGCTTTTTGTTGCTGCCGCCATAATGCCTACGATAGGCAAGGCGCAAATATCATTAAATACTTATTACAATATTGATTGGCAGTTTAATATCCCTTTGGGCAATAATTTCTCGAATGTTGCCAGCGGATGGGGTATGAATTACGAGGGTGGATATTACGTAACGCCCGACATTGCAGTGGGTGCATTTCTTAGTTTCCACACTAACAACGAGTATTTCTCGCGTCGCACGATTGCTATAAACGAGACACTCTCGATGAACAGCGACCAACAGCATCAAATGTTTACAATGCCTTTCGGTGTGCTTGCGCGCTATCGTCTGCAAGAGGCCGATTTTCAGCCATACGTCGGAATGAAATTAGGTGCCTGCTACGCTCAATTCAGCAATTATTACTATATTTTTATGAGCGACCAGAATCGTTGGGGATTCTTTATGTCGCCCGAGATTGGCTTTAATTACTATCCGTGGGCCAATGGCATCGGATTCCATATGGCGATATATTACAGTTTCGCCACCAATAAATGTAATCTGATGAGCTATAAGCAGGATATTCTGAATAATATCGGATTCAGATTAGGCCTTGCTTTTTAAAAGGCGGTCTCTATGCATAAGAAACTCGCGCACAGAAATCTGTGCGCGAGTTTCTTATTACTTTTTTACCGAACCTCACTTTATGCTGTCGGTGTAAATATAACCCACCTTTTTTATCAGTTCGCGGGGAATTTCGGCTGTATCGTTAATGGTGAATATTGCCGCCCGATAGTTGCACAAAGCATCAATCACTTTAAAAAGCGGATATTCGACGCTGCTCGTGTGCAGCGCCATCCACTCTATTTTATCGCCGAATATTTTGTGCAGAAGCAGATGCTTTACTACAGCCTCGTCAATATCCCCGGCCAAGCAAGAGTAAAAAACTCTGTGGTAGCCCTGCTCTTTCAGCCTCACATAATCGTCGTGCGTGAAGGCCTCGACAATCATTCGTTTTTTTAGCGTGGGGAAATTCTCCTCTAAAATCGCTGCATCCGAGATTTTGTCCGTTACAAGAATCAGTTCCTCATTCTCTAAAAAGAATCTGTTTATCTCCTTTGCCGTAAGCGGTGTGTAACGCCCGTATATTCGGCGTGAGAGAAACTCGTCCAGCGTGGGTGCCGTGTCGCCCTTGTGCGCAAAGCCGCTAATCTCGTTGAACAGCTGCCAGCTGTGCGCCGCAACAAGAGTGCTGTCCGAGGTCAGCGCAAGGTCGAGCTCGATATGGCGGTAGCCGTTGGCTAAGGCACGCTCAAGAGCCTCGCGGCTGTTGGTGTAGGTGCGTCCGTCGATGGCCCCGCCCGCGTGGGCTATAAGCTCGTAGTTGCACTCAATGCCGCCACCGCCGCACGACGTTAGCAGCAGCAACAGCGTTACACAGATTATATTCAGAGCGGTGCGCATTGTTGCTTTAAAAATTCGAGCGTCTCGCCCTCGAAATAGGGCGACAGCGTCTCGAACACCCAAGCGTGATAGTTGTTCAGATACTCGGTTGCCTCGGCGCCCAAAATTGCGGGGACGATGGGGGTCTTATCTATGGGGCACACGGTGAGCGGTGTCAGCGCACAGTAGTCGCCAAATTCTGTTGTGCTGCTGTGCGTAACGAGCATTGTATTCTCGATGCGTATGCCGTAGCGTCCGGCCTTGTATAGTCCCGGTTCGTTGGTTACGGTTGTTCCGGGCAGCAGGGGCGCGGGCATATTGTTCATACGTATCTGATGCGGGCCTTCGTGCACGTTCAAGAAGTGCCCTACTCCGTGTCCCGTTCCGTGCAGATAATTTTGGCCCGCCTGCCACAGCCACTGTCGCGCAAGCACGTCGAGCTGTGTGCCGCAGGTTCCTTTGGGGAATTTTGCCATTGCCAACGAGATGTGTCCGCGCAGCACTCGCGTATAGTCGGCGCACTGCTCGTCGGTGAGTGGGCCCAACGCTATTGTGCGTGTAATATCTGTTGTTCCGCCTCGATATTGTCCGCCGCAGTCGAGCAGAAGGAAGCTCTCGGGCAACAGAGGAGTGTTGCTCTCTTCGGTCGGTTCGTAATGTACTATTGCGCCATTCTTTCCGTATGCCGCTATTGTGGCGAAGCTCAATCCGCAGAAGTCCTTATCCTCGCTGCGAAGCTCGGTGAGCTTTCTATCGACGTCAAGCTCGGTGAGTGGGCCGCTTTGCAGTGCGGGCCTCAACCAATGGAGCAGTTTAACCATTGCCACTCCCTCGGCCAGCATTGCTCGTTTGAAGCCCTCAATCTCGACGCTGTTTTTTACGGCCTTCATTGCCGCCACGGGCGAGTCGGCTGTTATGATGGTTGTCTGCGGGTTCAGATTCACGCGCACTGCGGCGTTGCAACGGTTGGGCTGCACAAGGATTGTGTCCCTGTCGTAGCGCGCAAGGGCGCTCCACACAGCCTCGTAGGGGGCTGTCTCTATTCCCTCGCCACAGAGGTACTCTTTTACGTTATTATTTATCTTCTCGCTCCCGACAAAGAGTGTGGCCTTGTCAGGGGTTACCAACAGATAGGATACCACCACGGGATTATACTCGACGTCGCAGCCACGCAGATTGGTGAGCCACGCAACCTCGTCGAGCATAGTTACCAACATTCCATCGGCCGACTTTTGCGCGAGCCCCCGACGCAGACGCTGCAATTTATCGGCTGCTCTTTCGCCCGCAGTCTCTATGGGCATAATAAAAGCCTCGCCGGCGGGCACCGCGGGACGATTTTTCCATATTTGTGTGAAAGGCTCTTTTGTATCGTCGAGCACAATGCCGGCCTCGGCAAGCGAGCTGCGCCACGCATCAACCTCGGCCATAGAGCACACCGTTGCATCGACGCCCACCCTATCGCCGCTTCTTAAATTCCCGCGCAGCCACTCTGTTATCGAGGGGGTCGAGGCGTCGCCGTCCTTCATCAGCGTGTAGCCCGTGCCGCTCAACTGCTCCTCGGCAGCCAGCCAATAGCGCGAGTCTGTCCACAGCGAGGCGCCGTCGAGAGTAATCACCGCCGTGCCGGCCGAGCCGTCGAAGCCCGTAATCCACTCGCGTGCCTTCCAATGGTCGGCCACATACTCGCTGCTGTGTGCGTCGCTACTCACCACAATAAATGCCTGCAAGGAATTTTCCTGCATATATTTGCGCAATTCAATCAATCGCCCAACTATTTTCTCTTTCATTTTAATCTATTATTTAACGATAAACATTCATAAGCAGCTTATTGCATAAATACATTCTCGTTCCAGAATTGTTGAATATCCGAGTCGCTGTTTGTGCGGTCGTTATCCATTATTACTTTGAAATTTATGGGTATTGTCAATTCTGTTCTCACCTTTTTACCATTCTTTTTTCCGGGCTTCCAATCGGGCATATTTTTAATTACGCGCACAGCCTCGGCGTCCAACTCCTCGGACACCGAGCGCACCACCCTGACGCCCGTAATAACACCGTTCGCCTCGACCGTAAAGGCCACAACAACCTCGCCGACAACGCCGCTTCGACGCGCCTCGGCCGGAAATTTTGCCTCGTCGAGGATATATTTCTGCAATCCTCGCTGTCCTGTGGGAAATTTCGGCATTACAACCTTGTCTTTCTTCTGAAATTCGTTGCTCGGGGCTGCCAACGTGCCATTATTTGCCACTATTAGCATAAAAGCAAATATAAGAGCAAATATCTTTTTCATAATTCCTGATATTTTTTTATTACGCGAAGATAGTAAAGTTACTAAACAAACACAAAAAAAGAGCCATTTAATTATCTTTTACCTCCTTTACCAGCTTGTCAATCTCCTTTTTGTTTCGGGCATACCTCACTCGGAGGCCCAGCTTGTCATTGCGGTTTACGATTGTTTTAAGGGTGCTGCGTAAGTTATAATCGACAATGCTTGCAGCAATAGTCGCGCGAAAGTGCAGGCGCAGCTTGCAGCGCGCGGGATGCGAATGGCAAGCATTGTTAGCGCCCTGCGGCGTAAACATCCCCCTCGCACTTTTTCCTTAAAACAATCGTACCTACATTTTTATGGTGCAATATTTAATTTTAAATTACCTTTTGTTCGTATTATATGCTGCTGTTCTTGAAAATTAGAAATAGATTATTGATTCTTACCCACAGTAAATTTCTACTGAGCAAATATTTATGGGTCGCGTGCTTCGAGCATTCACATACAAATAAAAGCAACCTCGTGGGGTTGCTTTTATTTGAGCGGTAAACGGGGCTCGAACCCGCGATGCTTTGCATCGCTTACATTATTTATGGGTCGCGCGTTGCGAGCAGTCATATACAATAAAAAGCAACCTTTGTGGGGTTGCTTTTTATTGAGCGGTAAACGGGGCTCGAACCCGCGACCCTCAGCTTGGGAAGCTGATGCTCTACCAACTGAGCTACTACCGCAATGCTTTTTCGACTGCGAAGATACAACAATAATTTATTATTTCGGTTGTTATTTTATTAAAAATTTTAAGAAGCTGTTTAAATTTATATCGTTAAGTTTTTTATAGGTCAAAAATAGGATGTTTTATTATTTTTTGTAGGGCGCGTAGCGGGCTACGTAACCGAGAAAAAGAAGAAAACAGTCATTTTTGAACATAAAAACCACGAAATAACGACTTCCAATATACAAAAAAATATCTTTATAAATTTAAACAGCTTCTAAGAACTGACAGAATAAAGTATTTCCGCACTATTCACTAATCATTTTGGTACGATTGCACAAAAAAAACAAAAAGCACAATACCATTTTATTTTTCGCCCGTTTGTTACTAACTTTGCACACTGAATAGCGGAGGCAAAGAACCCGAATTGCAAAATAAAATACGATGAAATACATAGGACAGTTTACAATAATAATCACAATCTCACTAATGGGCGAGATTCTGAACAAACTAATCCCCCTACCCATCCCGGCAAGCATCTACGGAATGATAATACTCTTCACACTATTATCGACCAAGCTACTGAAGCTCTCGGCAGTGAAAGAGACGGGAAAATTCCTCATATACATTATGCCCATAATGTTTGTGCCGCCCACCGTCGGACTAATGGATTCTTGGGGCATTATGCAAGAATTTCTAATTGCGATAATAACAATATCCCTGCTATCGACCATCATAGTGCTTGCCGTCTCGGGCAGAATAACACAATTCATAATAGGCCTTAAAGAGAAAGGAGGAGACAACAATGCAGCTTCTTGAAAATTCAATGTTCTTCGGGATTATACTCACTTTGGGAGCCTATCTGATAGGTGTTGTTCTAAAAAGGAGATTCAAGATTTTTATTTTTAATCCCCTGCTTGTTGCCATTGCCATCTGCATAGCAGTGCTTGCGATAATGGGCATCGAATATAGCAGCTACAACAGCGGTGCAAGCCACATAAGCATCCTGCTCACCCCCGCGACAGTGTGCCTTGCAATCCCACTCTACGAGCAGATACAACTGCTAAAGAAGAATGCAACAGCCATTCTCATAGGCATAGCATCGGGAGTGCTTACGAGCGCTATTACCATCGCCGCAATGTCGATGGCCTTTGCTCTTGGACACAAAGAATATGTAACACTGCTGCCAAAATCAATTACCACCGCAATAGGAATAGGCCTCTCGCACGAGCTCGACGGATACATTGCAATAACAGTGGCGGCAATTATGATAACCGGACTTTTCGGGAATATTGCGGGGGAGATTCTGTGCCGCCTCTGCGGGGTGAAACATCCCGTTGCCAAAGGAATTGCCATCGGCACAGCATCGCACGTGATGGGCACGTCAAAGGCAATGGAGATTGGCGAGATTGAAGGGGCAATGAGCAGCCTCTCGGTCGCCGTCGCCGGTTGTATGACAGTAGCCGCAGCAATATTATTCGAGAATATAATTTGACAGACTTTTAAGATACGTTCCAAGCGAGAAACAACGTCGAAGAATAAGAGGGCTCGGCACTACCCTTCTTCGGCGTTGTTTTTTTCTTTGCCCGACAGCATTTCCCATCCTTTTATAACATCTTTGAGCACCGCGGGTACCCCATTCTCGAAGTACGACATTGCCGCCACGATGTTGCACATAATAACCCGGTTCTCGATGTTCGGCTCGGCCGTGGGTGGCATCCCCGCGCGCGAGCACACAAAGTCGATGTAAGCCTCGGTGTCATTCTCAACGGGCGGCGCCCAACGGCTTATCCACTCCCTTATGGTTGTAAGGCCGTGCACGCGTCGGTAATTCTGCAACGTGCGCAGGGCGGCGCGGTAGCCCCACTCGGGCGCCACGAAGGTAAAAAAACTCTTGTCGGGTTGCTCAGCGGCAAGGCCCTGCCAGCGTGTGCTGTTCCGCCTTATGTTTAGCGGGTTATTGTTGCGTAGCCCTCTTGGTTGTTTCATATTCATTATTTTTTATAAGCTCTATAATCTTTTCGGCCTCGTCCTTTGTTGCCGCAGCAATAATCTGAGCAAGCATATTGGGAAGCTCTTTGGCTGCGCTCTTGCTCTTTCTGTAATTTTCGAGCACACTTTTGGCCTCTATCAGCACCACCCCCACCGTTATAAGCAATGCGCAATAGGGCGTGTCGTACCACGGAAAGGCAAGGCCGAGCACGTCAATCATCACCCCAAAGAGA
>JAFQVS010000053.1 GCA_017407905.1 Bacteroidaceae bacterium
ACCTTTTTGCTACTTAGCCGTACTTTCTCTGTGTGTTAATTGTTAGAAGTGTTATTTCCGCTCCTCTTTCGACAAAGAGGAGCTGGCGCGTAGCGTCTGAGGAGGTCGATTGTGTGTCAAAAAATAATGTTGTATGGGGTTATTTTTAACTCCTCACCCCGTTGTGGAGCTCCTCTTTATTACAAAAAAGCGGAGCCGTTTTTGGGTGTTTTAATTAAAAGCGTTATTTCCGCTCCTCTTTCGACAAAGAGGAGCCGGCGCGTAGCGTCTGAGGAGTTCGATTGTGTGTAAAAAAATACTGTTGTTTGCAGTTGTTTTAACTCCTCACCCTTTAGGGAGCTCCTCTTTATTACAAAAAAGAGGAGCGGTTTTTTCTGTTTGCAGTTGTTTTAACTCCTCCCCCCCGTTGGGGAGCTCCTCTTTATTTCAAAAAAGAGGAGCAGTTTTTTGTATTTGCGTGCATTTTTATAAAATAATAGTAAGGCTAACTAATTTTTTTTTTTTAGTCAGCCTTACTATTATTCAATAATCTTGCTTACTTGACCAGCTCGGGATAGTTTGTTTACTCGGTTACGTCTTTTGTGTACCATTTTGCAGGCTTGTCGCCCATTATGTAGGTTAGTGTGCTGCCTGCTTTAAGGTCGCAGTGGTTGATGTAGGGGAGGGTGTATTCCTTTCCGTCGAGCAGGATAGACTGTATGTATTTATTGGCCTCGCTGTTGTTCTGTGTCTCTATATTGAATGTGCCACCCTCTACGGCCAGCTGCGCGCTTTTTACGGCGGGGCTGCCGAACCAATAGCGTGCACCGGCGGGCTCGACCTGATAGAATCCGAGGGCCGACATTATGTACCACGCTGACATCTGACCAACATCCTCGTTGCCCGAGAGACCGTCGTGTGCATCGTGATACTGTGTGCTCATTACCTCGCGGATGCGGTCGGCTGCCTTATGAGGCTGCCCCAGCATTGTGTAGAGGTAGAGGATGTGGTGCGAGGGCTCGTTGCCGTGGGCAAACTGTCCGATGAGGCCCGAAATATCGGGCGAGGGGTCGCCCTCGACGGTCGAGGGGGCAAGGAACAGTGAGTCGAGCTTGGCGAGCATCTTCTCTTTTCCGCCGAAGCATTGTGCCATTCCTGCAACGTCCTGCGGAACAAGCCACGTATATTGCCAAGCGTTACCCTCGCAGTAGTCGTCGTCGCGGTGGGCCGAGAAATAGGGGTTAAAGGGCTCGTTGAAGCTGCCGTTTATCTTCTTTCCGCGCACAAAGCCTGTCGCAGGGTCGAAGAAATTGCGGTACGAGTGGCTGTTGTTTGTGTGCATCTTGGCGTCGTCGGCGTATCCGAGGGCTGCTGCTGCCTGTGCTGCCGCACCATCGGCAATGGCATATTCCATATCATACGCTACCGATTCTTTGAAGGGGTCGCAGGGAATATAACCATATTTTTTGCGCAGTGCGCGGCCGCGACCATCTTGCTCGAAGGTCTTTAGGATGGCCTTGTAGCCTTTGTGTGCGTCGATGCTTTTTGCACCCTTTACAATGGCGTCGGCTACCACAATCACGCCGGGGTCGCCCACCATACAATCTGTCTCGCAGCCCCACAGATGCCACACGGGCAGACGGCCCTGCTTGTCGCAGATGTCTATCATTGTGGCTGCAAAGTGTCCGAAGCGCTCGCTTTGTATGATGCTCATAAGGGGCATTTTGGCGCGGTAGGTGTCCCACAGCGAGAAGATGCTGTACATATTGTGGGGGGCGTTGTAGATGTTGCCGTCGGCGCCGCGATAGTCGCCGTTAATGTCGCTGAAGAGGATGGGGGCGGTCATTGCGTGGTACATTGCTGTGTAGAAGGTGCTTGCGGGCACGACGCTGCTCTCCTCGATGCGTATCTTGCCAAGCTCGCTCTCCCACGCTGCGTCGGCAGCCTCGGCTACCTTGTCAAATTCCCAATGGGGAACCTCGGCGGCAAGGGCTGCCTTTGCTCCGTCGATGCTAACGGGCGATATTCCCACTTTAAGCAGCAGCTGCTCGCCCTCGGCGGTGGTAAATGAGGCGCGTCCGTACATATCTTCATTGCCGTGCAGGGTGAAGCTCTCGAATGGCTTCGAGAATTGTGCGGCAAAATATATTTTCTGGTTGTTGGCCCAGCCTTTCGAGTAGCGGTAGCCGACGATAAGGTCGCTGCCCTCGGCCTGCATCGAGGTCTCGGTCGAACGGTCCCAGCAACCGCCATTTTCAAGGTCGATGACAATGGCTGCCTGCTCTGATGCGGGGAATGTGTAGCGGTGCATTCCCACGCGCGCCGATGCTGTTACCTCGGCCTTTATGCCGTAGCGTGTAAGGGGGACGCTGTAGTATCCGGGCTTTGCCACCTCTTGTGTGCGGTCGGCGCTCGACCACAGTCCCGAGAGTGAGTCGCCGAGGATGCCGCGTGCGTATGTTACCTCGCCTGTTACGGGCATTATGGTTACGTCGAAAAGGTCGCCAATGCCTGTTCCGCTAAGATGGGTGTGCGAGAATCCGATGACTGAATTTTCGTCCTGATGATAGCCCGAGCACCAGTCCCACGTGGTTGTTACGCTCGTGGGGCCCAACTGCACCATTCCAAAGGGAACGTGTGCGCCCACAAATACGTGGCCGTGGCCGCCCGAACCGATGAGGGGGTTGACGTAGGATGTTAATTTGGGGGCTGTGGGCTGTGGGGCCTGTGTGCAGGCTGCAAGCAGAAGCGCGCCTGCCATCATTATTCTTGATATTTTCATTTTGGTTGTGCTTTTAGGTTGAATTTGAGGTTTCTCTTGTTCAGTAGCTCGTTGTGAGTTATGCGGTACTTTTTAAGAGGGGCGCCGCCGAGGGTCATACTCTCTATATAGTGGCTGTCGGGGGTGGGGCGCGAGGCCTCTATTGTCAGTGTGCCACGCTCGGTGTCAATCTCGATGCGGTCGAACACGGGGGTGGTGAGCGTGTAGTACGGCTCGGACGGGGTGTCGGGGTAGAAGCCCATCATCGAGAATACTGCCCACGCCGACATTGTGCCTGTGTCGTCGTTGCCGGGGATGCCGTTGGGGGCTGCCGTGAAGCAGCTGTCGAGCAGTATCTTTACCTCGCGCTGTGTGCGCCACTCCTCGCCCTTAACGCGGCTGAAGAGGTAGGGATAGACAATGTCGGGCTCGTTGGCGGGGTCGTAGTGCTTCTCGTCGAACACATATTGCAGGCTCTTTATGAAGCCTTTTTTGCCGCCCATAAGACGTGTGAGGCCCTCAATGTCGTGGGGTACGGCAAATGTGTAGCTCCACGCCGAGCCTTCGTGGAATCCGGGGACGTTCTCGAAATTCTTGCCTGTGGTTGCGTCAAAATCTTCGAGGAATTTGCCCTCTTTGGTAAGGGGACGCAGTGTGCCGTACTCTTTGCAGAAGTAGTTGCGGTAGCTCTGCGAACGCTTGAGGAATATTCTTGCGTCCTTTTTGTGCCCTAAGGAGTCGGCCATTTGGGCGATGGCATAGTCGGCAAGGCAATATTCGAGTGCGTGCGATACGGAGTTGTCGCCCGAGAGGTCGCTCTCGAAGAATCCCAATGGGATGTAGCCCTTTTGAACGTAGGGGTCGAGGTCGGGGCGTATGGGGTTCTGTGCTCCGGGTGTCGTGGCCGATTTTATCATTGCTTCGTAGGCTGTGCGGTAGTCAAAATCGCGCAGTCCTTTTACGTAGCTGTCGGCAATGACGATGGCTGCGGGGTCGCCCTCCATTGTGAATGTCTCGCGGCCGTAAAGTTCCCATTTGGGCAACCAGCCCCACTCTTTGTACATATCGACCATTGAGCGCAGCATATTGGTCTGACGCTCGGGATAGACGAGGGTCATCAGCTGGTGCAGATTGCGGTAGGTGTCCCACAGCGAGAAGATTGTGTAGCGCGGGTGGTCGCTCTTGGCTGTGAGGCCGCTCTCCATCGTGGGGTGCTCTCCGTTGTAATCGCTGAGAATGTTGGGGTGGATGAGTGTGTGGTAAAGGGCGGTGTAAAAGACGCGCTTCTGCTCGTCGGTGCCGCCGCTGACGCGTATGCGCCCGAGGTCGTCGTTCCACTCTTTGCGGGCCATTGCGCGCAGCTGGTCGAAACTGAGGCCGTGCTGCTCTTTGTTTAGGTTCTCGCGGGCATTCTCCATTGATACAAACGATACGCCTACGCGTACGGTTACTTGGTCGCCCTCGCTCATATTGTCGAACGAGAAGTAGTATCCGATGTTGTCGCCTGCAATTTCGCGGTTGTAGTTTTTGTATAGCTTGTATTCTCCGTCGTCAACTGTCCAATCGGCCTCGACGCCTTGCAGAAGGGGTTGTTTCTTCCAATAGCCGCTGCTGTCGGGCTTGCGGTTGACGTGCATCACAAAGTAGATGGGGAATACGGCGCCGGGGTTGTAGCAGAATGTTCCCAAGAGCTTTACGCCCTCAATCTCGTGGTCGCTCACACGGCGCACCATTGCGCCGCTTTCGTTTGTGAGGCCCTCGCCCAGATTAAGCAGAATGTGGCCCTTCCCGGCGGGGAATGTGTAGCGCTCGCACGAGCTGCGGGTAGTGGCTGTAACCTCGGTCTTTATGCCATATTTTGTGAGGCGGTTGCTGAAATATCCCGGGGTTGCAACCTCGTCGGTGTACTCCGAACCGTAGCTTGTGTAATCGACGTTAAGCTCGCCCGTGGTGGGCATTACGAGCAGCGACGAGGCCTCGGGGCAGCCTACGCCGCTGAGGGCTACGTGGGCATATCCCGTAAAGTATTTGTTGCTATACTCGTAAGGGGCCGACCACCAGCGTTTGTCCTTGTCGTAAACATTTATGTCCGAGCCCATTACGTTGAATGGTACTACCGACATCATTCCTTGTGGACGCAGGGCGCCGGGGTTGGTTGTTCCGAAATTTGTGGTGCCGATGAACGGATCGACCCAATCAACGGGCTCCTGAGCCTGTACGCCGAGGCTGATAAGGGCCGTTCCTATTATTGTCAATAGCTTTATTTTCATAAGTTTATTGTTTTTTTATTGTTCGTCGAGGCGGCTCAGTGCAAATGAGTAGGCGCCCATACAGATTGCTTGGCTTGCGCCCATACGCGAAATGGCAATGCCGATGCGCTTTTGGGGGTCGTACTCGACGGTGCGCTCGCTGCCATATACTTTTATTGTTCGTGCCTCGCCTTTGGCAAAGAGGGCAAACTCCTCGGGGTTGTCGAGGTCATAGACTTTCATCTGCACGAGGTTCACGCTGTCGCCTTTGAGGGTGGCTATCTGCGAGCGCATCTCTTTGAGCAGCGAGGGCATAATCCAACGGGCTGCTGCGCACACGCCGCCGCCAAGCACGATGAGGCCGTCGATGAGTGTTACGGCTGTGGCCATTGCGGCGCCGGCCACTGTGCCCATTGTGGCAAAGGCCTCTTTGGCGGCCTCTTGGTTGCCGGGACGCACTCCGTCGGCAATTTCGCAGATGTCTTTTGGGGTGAGCCCGTGCTCCATATTACCCGATTTTTC
Source organism: Bacteroidaceae bacterium (assembly GCA_017407905.1). Lineage (GTDB taxonomy): Bacteria > Bacteroidota > Bacteroidia > Bacteroidales > Bacteroidaceae > HGM04593. Next base: position 5,512 of record JAFQVS010000053.1, read on the forward strand.
GCCATAAACGCGTTGTACGGCGCGGATGGCAACGCCGTCCTCTACAATTATTTCGGGCATCATCTTGTGGCGCAGGCAGAAGGTCTCGACGCACGAGTTATCGCCTCGGTTCAGTTGGTTGTTTACAACAACGCCGATGCCGAATCCTGTGCCGAATGTGTATCCGATGAGGTTTTTGTACTCTTTGGTCGAGCCAAGCTCTTTGAGCTTTGCGTTCACCTCGGGCAGCACGCCGCCCAGAGCCTCGCCGTATGCGAAGAGGTCGCCGTCGTTGTTTATAAACACGGGGATTCCGAATTTATCTTCGAGGAAGGGGCCCAGCGCCACTCCGTCGCGGAACGAGGGGAAATTGGGCAGGAAGCCGCCTATTATGCCGCGCGGATAGTCGGCGGGGCCGGGGAATGCGAAACTTATTGCCACGGGCTTTTCGTCGAGCTTGGCAATTACCTGCTCGAATCCCGATACTATGGTTGCGAGGCATTTGTCGAGGTCGTGGGCATTCGAGGGCATCGAGATGGGGTCGATGATGAATTTGCCGGCCTTCATTGCGCCGAATACGAGGTTTGTTCCTCCTGCATCGAGGGTGATGACGATGCGTTTATCGTTACTGTACATAATGTTATTTTGTTAGAGTTTTTTACTGTCTGTTACTTTAAAAAGCTGTTCGAGCTTATAAATTGCGTGTCGCTGTTTATGTGATTATCCTCGTACAGCAAATTTGCAGGCTGTACGAGGAGGTTTTTTTTATTTGCTCAGTGCTTTTGTGTATTCTTTGATGATTGCTATTGTGGTGCTGTCGCAGTCGAATACCGAGTACCAGCCTTGTGGCTCGTGGGGAGGGTCGCACAGAAAATCGTCGCCTGCTTTCCACACCTCGGCGGCGGGACGGCCCGAGCCTCCCCAGCCCCAGAAGTTACATCCTGCAATTACGCCACCGCACTGTGCGCTGTTTTTTACGTGCCCAAAGACGTAGGAGTAGAGCTTGTCGCGTGTCTCGACGTCGGCATCGAGGGTGTATTTGTTGTCGCGGCGGCAGAATCCGAATTCTTCAATTACCATAGGCTTTCCTATGCGCTTGCTCATTGCCGTGTGAAGGTCGATATATTCGCCTGTGCGCTTGCAGGCATTCTCGATGCCGCTGTCGGGTGCGTCGCGCTTGGCCCAGCCCCAATTGAGCGGCCAGATGTGCACGGTGAGGTAGTCGATATTGGGGTTACCGTGGATAAATTCGCATAGTTGTTCATCGACCTCGCAACCATAGAGGCCCTCGCTTCCGGTTGATACAAGGTGGTTGCTGTCGATGCTCTTGATGAGCTTGGCTGTTTCTCCTATCCAATCGGCAAATTGTTTTTTGTTCTCTTTGCCGAAGGGACGGGGCTCGTTGCATATTTGCCACGACATAATTGCGGGCTCGTCTTTGTAGTAACGGCCTGTGATTGTGTTCTTGCGCGATACTATTGCCTTGACGTGATTGTAGTACATCTCCATTGCGCGCTCGTCGCGTACAAAGTCGGCCGAGTATTTTACGTACTCGTTGTAGCCCTCGCCCGAGGCGTTGGGCGAGTCGCCGTAGCCGCACTCGCGCAGGTAGAATCCGAAGCCGCCGCTCCAATCCCAAGAGTTTGTGAGGTAGATGACTGCGGTCATTCCACGCTTTTCGAGCTCGGCTATTGTGTAGTCGAGGCCGACGAGCAGTGTGTCGTTGAGCTCGCCCGGACGCGGTTGCAGATAGGGTTGTACGCTGTTGGCGTTGGCGCTGCCTGCCTCGGCACCTGCCAAAATGCGCAGGTTCTCGACGCCGATTGCTTTAAGGGCGTCGAGCTCTTTGTGCAGACGCTCGCGGTCGCCTCCCTGCCCGGTCGAGGCAAGAATGGGGGCGCTCCAGAAGTTTGTGCCTATGTAGTAGTAGGGCTTACCGTCGCGCATAATGTTGGTGCTATCGACTGTTATGAACTTTGCCTGCTCGGTGGCGGGCTGTGCAGGCTTCGGGCTGCAAGCGCCAAAGATAGTCGCCGAAGCGGCTATTGCGCTGATTGCTAATGCTTTAATCTTTGATGTGCTCATTTTGTATTATTTGTTTTTTGTCAGTTTCGGGGATACATTGTGCGAATATAAGAAACTGTTTCCGATTTTTTGGTAAAAAACGTGATTATTTTTCCTATTTAATTATAGCGATTGTTCATTTTTATCGCTCGTTGTGTTAAATAATGACAAAAATAGGCTCAATCTCCTTGAACCTCTTTTAAAAATATTTTAAAAATCAAAACAGTTTCTTACCTTTGCAGCCTAACTTAGCTCGCTGCGCGCTTTTTTAGGGCTGCTTGATGTGGGCATAAAGAATTTGTAAAATGAAATTGAATATTATTGTATTGGCCAAGCAGGTACCCGATACTCGCAACGTGGGCGAGCAGGCGATGAACGCCGATGGTACCATTAACCGCGCGGCGCTTCCGGCAATTTTTAATCCCGAGGATTTAAATGCGCTCGAGCAGGCACTGCAATTGAAAGAGGCCAATCCCGAGAGTAAAATAACTGTTCTGACGATGGGTCCTTATCGCGCGGCCGACATTCTGCGCGAGGCACTCTATCGTGGTGCCGATGAGGGTATTCTTCTGACCGACCGTGCCTTTGCCGGTGCCGACACGCTTGCAACGTCGTATGCGCTTGCGGCGGCAATAAAAAAGGTGGGTCATTATGATATTGTGCTGTGTGGACGTCAGGCAATCGACGGCGACACGGCTCAGGTGGGCCCGCAGGTTGCTCGGGAGCTCTCTGTGCCGCAGGTAACATACGTGCGCCGCATAGTATCGTTGAACGAGGAGAGGATAATAGTCGAGCGCTCTATTGAGAATGGAGTAGAGAGGGTCGAAGCGCCTCTGCCGCTGTTGCTCACCGTAGATGGTGCCGCCGACGCTTGTCGCCCCGCAAACGCCTACCGTCTGCTGCGCTTCCATCGTGCGGCAACACCCACGGAGCGTGCATCCGAGGGCTATCGTTACGAGGCTCAGATTTCCGCCGACGAGGCTCTGAGGCTGAAAGAGTGGTCGCTTGCCGACGTTGACGGCGATGCTGCCCGCTGCGGCCTTAGCGGCTCGCCCACAAAGGTGCGTAAGGTTGAGAATGTGGTCTTCCGCGCCAAAGAGAGTAAACGCTACACGGCCGCCGACGAGGATATAAAATCGCTTATCGGCGAGCTATTGTCTAACCACACGATAGGATAATACGCATTATGAATGATATATTGGTTTATTGCGAGCTCGACGGCTCACGCGTTGCCGACGTCAGCCTCGAACTTCTGAGCAAGGGACGCTCTCTTGCCGATAGATTGGGCGTAAAATTGGCCGCCGTTGCCATCGGTGCCGGCCTCGACGCTGTTGCCGCACAAGTGTGGCCCTACGGCGCCGACACGCTTCATCTGTTCGACGACGCCTCGCTCGAATACTACACGACGCAGCCGCACGCCTCGGCGCTGTGCAAGCTCATCAAAGAGGAGCAACCGCAGATTGTGCTGCTGGGCGCCACGGTTATCGGGCGAGACCTTGCCCCCCGAATATCCTCGACACTGCGCAGCGGACTGACAGCCGACTGCACAGCCCTCGAAATTGGCGACTACGAGGATAAAAAGAGTGGCGAGCGGATAGAGAATCTGCTCTACTCGGTGCGTCCCGCTTTTGGCGGAAATATTGTGGCCACCATCGTCAACCCCTACTGCCGTCCACAGATGGCAACCGTGCGCGAGGGTGTGATGCCAATGAACCGAGTGCGCAGCGACAACTACGAGGGCACAATCGTCTCGCACCCCATCGAACAATATATTACCCCCGCCGACCGCCTTGTGCGCATCATAGAGCGCCACGTGCAGCCCAAAGAAAATAAACTAAAGAGCGCCCCCATTGTGGTGGCCGGAGGCTATGGAATGGGCAGCAAAGAGAATTTCGAGATGCTGCACAAGCTGGCCCATCTTCTGCACGGCGAGGTAGGCGCCACACGTGCAGCCATCGACGCGGGATTCTCGACGCACGACCGTCAGATAGGACAGACGGGCCTTACCGTTCGCCCAAAAGTATATATCGCCTGTGGAATTTCGGGACAGGTACAGCACATTTCGGGAATGCAGGATAGCGGAATAATAATATCGGTGAACAGCGACCCCGACGCACCCATAAACGCAATTGCCGATTATGTGGTAACGGGACGCGTCGAGGAGGTAATCCCTAAGTTAATTAACTTTTATCAGCAGAAACAATGAACTATTATACCGACAATAAGGTGCTCGGCCACTATCTGAGGCACCCGCTTATGCAACGCATCGTGCAGATGCAGGAGCACAACTATACTCAGGCCGATAAATACAATTACGCCCCAATCGACTTTGACGAGGCCGTCGAGGGCTACGAGCAGGTGCTCGAACTTATCGGCCGCTTGTGTGCCGAGGTGATTGCCCCCAATGCCACCGAGGTAGAGGCCGACGGCCCCACGCTCAAGGATGGCCGCGTTATATACGCCCCGGCAACCGAGCAGAATCTCGACCTTTTCCGCAAGGCCGGGCTTATGGGAATATCGCTCCCGCGCGAGTATGGCGGACTGAACTTTCCCCGCACGGTGTTTATCCTCATCGAGGATGTCGTAACGCGCGCCGATGCAGCCTTTGGCAATCTGTGGGGCCTGCAAGATTGCGCCGAGACCATTCACAGCTTCGGCAGCGAGGAGCAGTGCCAACGCTTTTTGCCCCGCGTGTGCGCAGGCGAGACAATGTCGATGGACTTAACCGAGCCCGACGCAGGCAGCGACCTTCAGAGCGTGCGTCTGAAGGCCTCGTACAGCGAGGCCGACGGCTGTTGGTATCTCGATGGCGTCAAGCGCTTTATAACCAACGGCGACTCGGATATTCACCTTGTGCTTGCCCGCAGCGAAGAGGGCAGTGTCGATGGACGCGGCCTCTCGCTCTTTGTTGTCGAGAAGAGTTGCGGCGGAGTACACACACGCCGCATCGAGGATAAGATGGGCATTCACGGTTCGCCCACCTGCGAGATTGTCTTTAACCACGCCCGCGCCGAGCTTATCGGCTCGCGTCGTATGGGACTTATAAAATATGTGATGGCGCTTATGAACGGTGCGCGTCTGGGAATAGCCACGCAAAGCGTGGGCCTTGCTCAGGCTGCTTACAGCGAGGCGCTCGCGTATGCCCGCAGCCGCAAGCAATTCGGCAAGGCCATTATCAATTTTCCCGCGGTCTATGACCTTGTCGGAGGGATGAAGGCCCGCCTCGACGCAGCCCGCAGCCTCCTTTACGAGACCTCGCGCAATGTCGATATGTCGGGACAGTTTACTGCGTTGGCCCGCGAGCGTACACTCACCCCCGAGGAGCGCGCCGAGGCAAAAATCTTCGCCAAAAAGGCCGATGCTCTGACCCCTATTATAAAAGGTATAGGCAGCGAGATTGCCAACCTTAACGCCTACGACTGCGTGCAGGTACACGGAGGCTCGGGTTATATGCGCGACTATGTGTGCGAACGCATCTACCGCGACGCACGCATCACGTCAATCTACGAGGGCACGACGCAGTTGCAGGTAGTGGCGGCCATACGCTATGCGACAAGCGGATTCTATGGCCAGCTGCTCGACGAGTATCTTGCCGCCGAGGTGCCCGAGAGGCTCGCTCCTCTGCACGGTCGCATCGCAAAGATGGCAGCCGATTATAAGGCTGCGGTCGAGAAGGCACAGGCGTCTGCCTGTCAGGAGTCGCTCGATTTTCTCTCGCGCCGCCTCTACGAGATGGCAGCATATACAATTATGGCCGCGCTGCTGATGGCCGACGCTGCCGCCGACGAAGAGCTCTTTGCATCGTCGCTCAACCGCTTCGTGGCAATGGCCGAGGCGCTTGTGGCCGGCCACGCTGCATATATCGAGGCTTACACCCCCGAACTTTTGCAATATTATGAAAAATAAATAAATTATTATGGAAACAGAGAACAGATACCTGCGTGTGGCTTACACGCTTTACAAGCACCGCGACGGCGTGTGCGAGGAGTGGGAACAGACAACCCGTGAACAACCCTTTGCCTTCCTTACAGGCGTGGGATACACCCTCGACGCATTCGAGGAGCGCCTCAAAGACCTAAAGAAGGGCGAGGAATTTGACTTTACAATCCCCTCGGCCGAGGCCTTTGGCGAGTATGAGCCCTCGCACACTCAGGAGCACAGCCGCGAGGATTTTACAATCGACGGAAAATTCGACTCGGCACACATCTACGAGGGTAATATCATTGAGATGGTGCGTAATATTGATAAGTCGGTAATCTATGCGGTGGTAAAAGAGGTTACCCCCACAAAGGTGGTGCTCGACTTTAATCATCCGCTTGCAGGATGCGACCTTCAGTTTGTGGGTACGGTCATCGAGAATCGTCCCGCAAAAGAGCACGAGATGAAGAAATTCTACGAGCAGTTGCGCGCGGCGGCAAAAGGCTGCGGCGGATGCAGCGGTTGCGGCAGCGAGGGCTGCGGCGAGGGCTGTGGCGACGGTTGCGGAGGTTGCTGCGGTAACTGATTGAGCCACTGTAAATAAGAAATAATAAAGAGGGGTGGCCGCCTCGACGTGCGGCCTCGCCTCATTTGAATATTGGACAGATGAATTCTTTCGGAAGAATATTGAGGCTGACAACGTTTGGCGAGTCGCACGGCGAGGCCATCGGCGGAGTGCTCGACGGCTATCCTGCGGGCATTCTCATCGACGAGGAGTTTGTGCGCAGGCAGATGCAGCGCCGTCGCCCCGGACAGAGTGCCGTTACCACGGCGCGCAACGAGGCCGACGAGGTACATTTCCTCTCGGGTATCTTCGAGGGGCGCTCGACGGGCACGCCAATAGCCTTTATCATACAAAATACCAATAATCGCAGCGCCGACTATGGTAATCTGCGCGAGGCTTTCCGTCCCTCGCACGCCGACTATGTCTATGAACAGAAATACGGCGTGCGCGACTATCGTGGCGGCGGACGCTCCTCGGCGCGCGAGACGGCGGTGCGTGTGGCGGCCGGTGCGCTTGCGATGCTGGCGCTCAGAGCCTCGGGCATCGAAATTGCGGCCTATACGTCGCAGGTGGGCGATATTATGCTCGACAAGGATTATAAGGCCTATAATCTTGCGTCGGCCGAAGAGAATATCGTGCGCTGCCCCGACGCCGAAGCGGCCCTGCGTATGCAGCAGCTGATTCTCGACGTCAAGCGCGAGGGCGACACTGTTGGCGGCGTTGTTTCCTGTGTGATAAAGGGTGCCCCCGTGGGGCTGGGCGAGCCTCTGTACGACAAGCTGTCGGCTCGATTGGCACAGGCTATGCTGTCGATAAACGCGGCAAAGGGCTTCGAGTATGGCAACGGATTCGCAGCGGCTGTGGGGCGAGGCTCGCAGCAGAATGATATTTTATGCAACCGCGACGGACGCATCGCAGCGCTCACAAACAACAGCGGCGGCATTCAGGGTGGAATATCCAACGGAGAGGATATTTACTTCCGCGTGGCCTTTAAGCCCGTGGCAACCATCCTCACCGAGCAACCCACCGTTACGCGCGAAGGCCGGCCCACCGTGATAGCCGCCCGCGGACGACACGACCCCTGTGTGGTGCCTCGTGCCGTGCCTGTGGTCGAGGCGATGGCGGCGCTTGTCATCCTCGACTTTTTGCGCATCGAAAGAGGCAATCAATCTTGTAAATAAGGGGCTGCTTGAAATTATATTGCCGCTTTTTCTACAATATGAAAAACCCCCTTAAGAAAAGAGACTTTTTTTAGAAATATACAGAGCTTCTAAATATCGGATATTACTATGGATGTAATTGATTCAAAAAGCACCACTCCCCGGAGTGTTACAAAAGTGAACCGTCTGCTGCTTGCCGCAATATGTGTGGTGGTGTGGGCGCTGTTGGCATTTTATGAGCAGGCGCAGCTGTTGCGCATCGAGGCGCAGTCGCTCTTCCTTTACGACGACCTCTTTTTTATAAATTCAATGAAAGTGCCCGCGGGAATGTTGGGTTACATAGGTTGTTTCCTCACGCAATTCCTCTATTATCCTGCGCTGGGAGCGGCAATCTTTGTGGCGCTGCTCGCCGTGGTCTATCTGCTCACGCGCAAGGCCTTTCGCATTTCGGCGCACTATGCAATGGTGGCAATGCTGCCTATGCTGTTGCTGTTGGCTACAAATACTCAGCTGGGCTATTGGATATATTACATCAAGCATCCGGGCTATTGGTTCGTGGCTACGTTGGGCACGATAGTGGGGCTGTTGGCAATATGGTTGTTTAACCGTGCCTCGTACAAACTGCACATCCCCGTGATAATAGTGTGGACTATTGTTGGTTATCCGCTTTTTGGCTTCTACGCGCTCTTCTCGGCACTCTGTATGGCGGTCATTGCCCTGTCGATGGCCATTCGCAATGGCAACCGCAAACGCCTTATTTTCGATGGCTTTGCCGTGCTGCTGGTGGCTATTGTGCTTGCCTTTGAGGTACCTGTTTTTTGGTACGACTATTACAATGCTGTGGCCATCGAGAATATACACACGGCGGGTCTTCCCACCTATCATTGGGACATTACCTCAGATGCCTTTATACAGAGCATTTACTTCTATTGGGCACCCTTTGCCTTGCTGTTCCTTGTGCAGCTTGTGTTTGCGGCGCTGTATAATAAGCTCTCGGGCACGTGTAAAGACTCGAAGAAAGGGCTTGCGGTGCAGATTCTGCTACTTGCGTCGGCTGTGCTTTTCTGCTATTTCTATTGGTACAAAAACACCAATTTCCGCATCGAGAATAAGCAGGACGCGGCAATGTGGAGAGGCGATTGGAAGAGCGTGGCCGAGTATGCCCGCGACACCGAGCTTCCCTCGCGTCAGATTGTGCTGAACCGTAATATAGCCCTTCTTAACACGGGCGAGGCGGGCGAGAAGATGTTTACCTTCCCCGACGGCAGCGCCGATATTGACGCCCCTATGGCTGTGCACCTGACCCACACGGGCGGCCTTATGTCCTATTGGTGCTTCGGTAAATTCAATTTCTGCTACCGTTGGTGCGTCGAGAATGCCGTGGAGCGAGGCTGGACGGTCGAGTATCTTAAGCACGCCGTGCGCTCTATGCTGCTAAACGGCGAATATACCCTTGTGAAGCGCTACACAAACATTCTTAAACACACGCTCTTCCACCGCGAGTGGGCCGAGCGTTACGAGCGTCTGGCCGACAAGCCCGAGGCCATTGCAAAAGTGGCCGAGTTTAAACTGCCCCTCTCGATGGCCGTATATGCCGACGCCCTCGACGTCGATGAGTCGTTTGTCGAGGCCTATCTGCTGAATAATATCGCCACGGGTGCCACCCTTGTGCACTCGCCCACATTCTCCGAGGCTGCGCTTATGTTCTCGCTCACACGCAAGGATACACGAGGCTTTTGGAGCAATCTCAACCGTTACCTCTACAATCGTCAGCTGCGCCGACTGCCCACACACTATCAAGAGGCAATATTGCTCTTCTCGAACCTCGACAAGAGTGTCGATGCGTCGCGCATCCCCATCGACGAGAGCATAAAAAATCGTTTCAGGGCCTTTATGAGCCGTGTCTCCAAATACAAGGGACAGAAAGAGGAGGAGATGGCGCCGCACTTTAAACAAGACTTTGGAAACACATATTGGTACTTCTATTTCTTTGTACGCAAAATAAAAACCAACTAAAACTAATTGACAATGAAGAAACTGTGTAATATAATTATAATGGCCGCAGCGCTTGTGGCACTCTCGTGCGGCCGCCCCACAGTGCCTGCTGCAAGCGAGGCCGTGGCCGACCATCCGGCAATATACCCCGATTATGTCGATGTAACAATCCCCTGCAATATCGCGCCGCTCACATTCGAGATAAAAGAGAAGGGCGACGAATATGTAACCCGCCTCACAGCCGGAGCCGACGAGATAATCTTGGGCAGCAGCAACGTCTGCCCCCCGACGGACGAGTGGCACGCGATGCTCGCATCGGCCAAAGAGGGTAGTGTAAAGGTCGAGGTGTTTGTATCGAACAATGGCCGCTGGAAGGCCTATAAGCCCTTTGCCTACAACGTCTCGTCCGATACAATCGACCCATATATCTCGTATCGTCTCATTCCCCCCTCGTACGTCTGCTACGAGGCGCTCACAATAAGTCAGCGCAACCTCACAAACTACGACGAGAAGGTAATCTACAACAATATGTTGGGACAGACCGAGAGTGAGGGTTCGTGCATAAACTGCCACGCCTATAAAAACTACCGCACCGACAATATGCAATTTCACGTGCGTCAGCGCAACGGCGGAACATTCTTTGTGCACAACGGCGAGCCCCGCAAACTCAATATGACAACCGACTCGACACTCTCGGCGGGCGTCTATCCGGCCTTTAATCCCGTCTATGATGTTGTTGCCTATTCGGTCAACAAGACAGGACAGATATTCCACACGCGCAACAGCAACAAGGTCGAGGTGCAGGACGTTGCCAGCGACGTAATAATCTATAACCCCGTCTCGAACACCGTTACCAACGTCTCAAACAACCCCAACGACCTTGAGGTGTTCCCGTGGTGGTCGCCCGACGGCCGCACCCTCTATTACGGCTCGGCACATTTCGAGGTTATCGACACGGCAAACAGCGTGATGAAAGAGGAGATTATCCGTTACCGCGATATAAAATACGACATTCTGCGCCGCTCGTGGAACCCCGATACATACGAGTTTGGCCCCGTCGATACAGTCTTTGCAGCCTCGCGCTTGGGCAAGAGCGCCACATTCCCCCGCATCTCGCCCGACGGCCGCTATCTGCTCTTTGCGTTGGGCGAGTATGGCTGTTTCCACGTATGGCACAAAGATGCCGACCTTCATCTGCTCGACCTTGCCACGGGAAGCGATTGGGCGCTCACCGAGGCCAATTCGCAGTGGGCCGAGAGCTACCACTCGTGGAGCAGTAACTCGCGCTGGATACTCTTTTCGAGCCGCCGCGAGGACACCAACTACACGCGTCTGTTCATTGCCCACGTCGATGCCGACGGGAAAGCCTCGAAGGCATTTGTGCTGCCGCAGTCCTCGCCCGACTTTTACCCAATGTTCGACCGCTCGTACAACGTCCCCGAATTTATGGTCGAGCCTGTGAATTTCACCCCGCAGGAGATTGCCCGCATAGTAAGGGGCGAGGCTGTGAAAGTAGAGTACTCGTCCACGGGAAAATAATCCCTCCCCGCAGCCGCGTTGCAAACTAAAATACGGCCCCCGTAATGAGCCTTACGCTCATTACGGGGGCCTCTTTGTATGCGCCCGTCAACTGCGCGTAAGGGCAATCATCTCAATTAGCGCAAAGCAGCCTCTCGCACTAAAAAAACACAAACATTGTTTAAAATAAATAAAAATTGACAGAGGTAAAAATTGGCTTTTTGCACATTTTAAACAGACTGTTGAAAGAAAAAAATGCAACATATAAATAAATTTAATGTTTTTTATTTGAACATTAAACGAAAAGAGTTATTTTTGCGCGTTACATAGTGGCTCACTATGTGATGTTGTTATGTGATTAGTTGTAAAAAAAATCTAATTAATTATAAAATTTATATTTATGTTAAAACACCGTTTAAGTAAATTTGGCCGCGTAGCGTTCGTATCGCTGTGTGCGCTTTTTGCCGGCGGCATTATGCAGTCTTGTACCGACGAGTTTGACGATTACAAGTATGATGACGAAGAGCCGTCGTGGTTGGGTGCCAGCATTTACGACTTTCTGAAAGGAGAGCAGGGTGCACGTACCTACAACTACTACACAGCAATTATCGACAGCCTCGGTTACACCGACGTGCTTGCCAGCACAGGTAGTAAAACAGTATTTGTAGCCGATGATGCTGCATTTGAGAGATTCTTCCAGAATAATCGCTGGGGAGTAAGCAGCTTCAGTGAGTTGTCTAAGGCTCAGATGAAGATTCTTCTTTACAGCTCGATGCTCGACAATGCCTACCTGCTCGATATGATGTCGAGCCTGCCCGGCAATCCTCCCGTTGAGGGCTCTTGCTTGCGCCGTCTCACATCGTCGCAGGCAGTTGACTCAATCCCCTATTTTACCCCCGAGATGCTTCCCACAAACAACTCGCATTGGGATAATTATCGCGACAAGGGTCTTCTGCTCGCAACCGATGGTACCGACCCTATGATGGTACACTTCCTGCGCGAGTATATGAAGTCGAAGAGCATCACATCACTCGACGTAAACGTATTCTTTAATGCCGACCGCTCTACACCCCGCTCGGGTGATGAGGCTTTCATCTATCAGAATCAGGTGCTTGCCAGCGGTATCGACTTTGGCGAATACTCGGACGATACACTTACAATCACTTGTAAGAACGGTTACATCTACCGTATGGACGGTGTTCTTGTTCCTCCCTCGAATATGGCCGAGGAGCTTCGTCAGCACGACAGCACAAAGGTATTCAGCTATATGATTGACCGTTTCAGCGCTCCCATTTACAGTGCCGACCTCAGCCAGACATACAACTATGTAAACGACAATACCAACGACCCCGACAGTGTGTTTGTAATGCGTTACATAAATAAGTCCGAGGCACGTCCTTTATATAAGGTAGAGAATGGCGCTTCGGTTGCAGTTAGCGACGCCGAGAAAGCAAAGATTGCTGCTCTTGCATTCGACCCGGGATGGAATACCTATCGTCAGGGTTCGTCGGCAGCCGAGGGTGATATGGCAGCGATGCTCGTCCCCAAAGATGTTCACATCTACAACTACTTCAAGAGCGGTGCAGGTAAATTCCTCGTTGACCTTTACGCCCCCGAGGTTGTATTGAACGACAACGACTATACATCAATTATCCCCGCACTCGATAGCATCCCCAGCAACATCATCGCATCGTTCATCAATAACTTGATGCTTCCCACATTCTCGACATCAGTGCCCAGCAAATTCGACCAAGTATATAACGACGGTACCGAGATTATGGGCGTTACTCCCGAGAATGTCGATGAGTGCGTTGTTGCAAATAACGGTGTTATTTACATTCTGAATCAGGTATTTGGTCCCGTTGACTACCGTGCAGTATCGGCACCTCCCCTCACAATGACCAATATGACAATTATGCGTGCAGCCATCCAGCAGCTTGGTTACAACTCGTACCTCAAGGCTATGGATGCCACATATAGCTTCATTGTACCCGATGACGAGTATTTCGTATATTACGACCCCGTAACAATCGTCGAGGCTCAGCAGAATACCGATGGCTCGCCCGGTGTCGGAGGTATTGCTTATAAATTCTTCTACGACAACAAGTATCGTGCAGGTACAAACGTTGCAGCCAAAATTTGGGCTAAGCGCTACTACTTCGGCGTTGGCAATGATGGCTCATACGTAGTTACCGATACAATTGCCAACTACGCAGTTGAGGGAACATCAGTAAATACTAAATTTGCCGGTGTCGACCGCGTATCGTTCAACTATGGTTGGGGTGCCCCCGGCGGTGCTGGTTCACCCGCAGGCTTCCTCTACAACCGTATGACCGACCTTCTCGAATACCTTATTATAGTAGGTGATGTCGAGGATGGTAACAGCTACTACCTATCGAAGGGTTACGGTACAATCAAGTGCGACTTCGACCCCACACTTGTTGACGCCGACGGCAAGCCCGCACCCGAGAGTATGACATTCTACGGTGGTGAGCAGATTGAGAACGGAACATCAGTATCGGTGCTCACGCGCTACCCCGAGGACAACGGTGTTACATATTGTACATATAGCGAGGATATTAACCTTGCAGCGAATGGCGATACACTCGTTTCGGGTATTCCCACACCTCCCACACAGACAGTATATTTCAAACTGAACGAGTCGGCAACAGATTCGGCTAATGCCGTAAAACTCAATGCCAAGAAATTCTTCAACGTATGTAACGGCCCCGAGGATATGGACCTCATCTCGTTCTTCCGTCAGATTTATCCCGGAATAGACTCATCTAAACTGCAACGCGATACACTGCCCCGTTACGCTGTATTCTACGGCAAGACAAACACCACAAACGGTTCGGGTATTCCTCGCGACTACACAGTGCCCTTCTTCAGCACATATCACTACACAGTATATGTTCCCACCGACGAGGCCGTTGAGGATGCTTACGCATTGGGTCTTCCCACTTGGGAGCAGTTGCAGGCCGAGCTTGCCGACACTGTAGGCGGTGTTGACAAGACAGGTAAGGTAGTTGCCAATATCCGACTAATCAATAAGTTTGCACGTTATCACTTCCAAGATAACTCAGTCTTTGTCGATAAGAAAGACTTCTCAGTAACATCGGCAGGCGAGACCTCAACATCTGCACGCTTCGAGACAGCAGCCATCGACGAGGAGACAGGCCGATTCTTCGAGACAATCGTTCAATCTACTAACTCGACAGTAGGCAATTCCAGAAGAACACTCAGCGTAACCGACGACCTCGGCAATACAGCCACTGTATTGAACCGTTCGGGCGAGGAGGGCGAGTCTTGGAACATTATGACACGCGACATTCTTATGTTCTGTAAGGGTGCAGCGGCTATCAACTCATCACGTTTCGGACACAGTATCGAGACATCTTCATTCGCAGTGCTCCATCAGGTTGACAAAGCCCTTTTGAACGGCGGTCTTCTTGGTTATGACGGCAAATTCTGTCGTTACGCCAACGGTGGCCAGCTTGTTGACACAATGGCAGTTGCCGGCGGTAAAGGTTCACTCGAAATCGACGGTAAGAATGTTTACCTCGTAGGTCAGAGAGACAATATCGTCGTAACAGATGCCGAGGGCTACGAGACATACAAGCGCGTAGCTTACCTTATGAAGAAAAACGAGAACTCTACCAGCAATATGGATATGGAAGAGTATGTACTCGACGAGGGCGGCAACCCCATTCTTATTACAAGCGACGGTGCACGTGTAGCCGAGATTATAAAGAAGAATGCAAGCGGTAAAGTACTCTCGGTTGAGTATAAGTTTGCCGACGCAAAGGGTAACTATAGCTACAAGACCACCGACGAAAATGGTAAAGAGGTAGAGAAAATGTACACCGAACCTCAAGTTTGGTACAACAATGATGGTACAACATTTGTGAAATAAAAATAAACGCCATGATAAAGATAAAACATTTAATGTTGCTTACTCTATGCTGCTTGGTCGGTACATCGGCTTTTGCACAGAAGAGTGCACGTATTTCCGGAAAAGTATTCAGTGATTCCGAGGGTCCGCTTATGATGGTTAACGTAACCGAGCGCGACAATAGCGACCGTATTATCGAGGCTACCATCACCGATATGGAGGGTAACTTCTCTATGGTTGTTAAGAACACAAGCAACCACCTCGAAGTTTCGTACATTGGTTACAAGACACAGAAACTCGAGATTGGTTCGCGCACTGTATTTAATATCAAGATGATAGAGGATAACGTAATTGAAGAGGTAATCATCACGGCAAAGCCCCGTCGTCAGAGCGGTGCGCTCGATATTCTTGAGCGCGAGGTTTCGTCGGCTACTCAGAAATTTGATATGAGCGAGATGGACGGTCTTTCGTTTGCTTCGGTCGATGAGGCCCTTCAGGGACAGATTGCCGGTCTTGACGTCGTATTCAGCAGTGGAGACCTCGGTTCGGGTACACAGATGCGTCTGCGTGGTACATCGACCATTAACGGTAACGCCGAGCCTCTGATTGTCGTTAACGACAACATCTTCGAGATGCCCGCCGACCAAGGCGAGTCGTTCGACTACACTCGTTTGGACAACGACCAATTCAGTGAGCTTCTTTCGGTGAACCCCGATGACATTGAGTCAATCGAGGTACTTAAGGACGCCGCCTCTTGTGCCGTTTGGGGTTCACGCGGTGCCAATGGTGTTATCAAGATTAAGACAAAGCGCGGACACCGTGGTCCCACACGCGTTAACTTCTCTGTTAAATTCAAGGATAAATGGATTCCCAAAGGAATGAATCTTCTTAACGGAGACGAATATACAATGTTGCTCAAGGAGTCTCACTTCAATCCTCAGCAGAGTGCAGCTGCCTCGAATTTCCCCGAGCTCAGCTACGACCCCAACTTCGACCAGTACGAGAATTACAACGAGAATACCGATTGGGTAGATCAAGTAACAAAGCACGGTTATCGTAACGAGTATAGCGTGAACCTCACCGGTGGTGGCGAGAAAGCCGTGTTCCGTATTTCGGGTTCATATACAAACGAGACAGGTACCATTATCAAGCAGTATCTCGAGACCTACTCATCGCGTTTGGCACTCGACTACTACGTATCAGACCGTATCAAGGTTATGACCGAGTTCTCATTCTCATATACAAATAACCAAAAGAATTACAGCGACCTTCTTGCTATTGCGCAGAACAAGATGCCTAATATGAGTATATGGTATCAGGACCGTTACGGTAACAATACCGACGACTATTACAAGATGCTTCAGAGTGGTTCAAGTATATTTGACAAGGATGGTAACACAGATGACCAGAAGAGTATGAAGAACCCCGTTGCCCTTGCTCACCTTGCCAAGAGCGACCAAGAGAGCTACAGTATAGCTCCTCAGATTACATTGGAGTACAACCTCCTCGGCCTTGAGGACGACGAGACACAGCTCAAGTATCGCGGTCTTGTTTATATGAACGCAGCTACACTGTCTAACTCATCTTATCTGCCCGCATCGCTTACAAACAGCAACTGGACAGGCGACGATGTAAACACAGCTTCGATGTACGATAGCAAGAGCTTGCAGTTCACAACACGTCATAACCTTATCTTTACCCCCTATCTTGGTAATGAGAATCACTACCTTACAATGTCGGGTCAATTCGAGATGAACACAAGTACAAGCACACAGCAGGAGCAGGCTACCTACGGTCTGCCCAACGGCTTGAACAGTACTACACTCGGCTCGTATCTCTCAAAGGCAAGCACCTATAAAGGACAGTCGCGTAGCCTTAACTTCACATATCAGGCTCACTACTCATACAAATCGAAGTATGTGCTCGGCTTTGCGGTACGTGGCGAGGGTCATACACAGTTTGGTGATGATAGAAAATGGACAGTGTTCCCCTCGGTATCGGGACGTTGGAACGTATCGGACGAGCCGTGGATGGAGTGGGCAAAGCCCGTCCTCTCGATGCTCTCTATCCGTCCCAGCTACGGATGGGCAGGTAACACTCCCGGTCAGGAGTACCTTATGTACACAACTTATACTCCCAGCGGAAGCTACATCGACATTACAGGATTCCGTCCCGGCGGTATTCGTATGAGCGACCTTCGTGCATCGGATAAGCGCGAGTTTAACATTGGTACCGACTTTGGTTTCTTTAACGACGTTATTACCGGTGCATTCAACTACTATTTGAGTACTACCTACGACCAGCTGATGCAGAATTACAATATCCCCACATCTTCGGGTTACAACAGCCTTGCATACAAGAACACAGGTGCTGTCGAGAACTCGGGTTACGAGATTAACCTTAACATCAACCGTCTGAAGGTATTCAAAGACTTTACTTTCAGTGCTTACTTCAACGTAGGTCAGAACTTCAACGAGGTTAAGGAGATGGAGGCAAGCGTGCTCAGCAACAACAACCCCGACTACGACTTTAAGAACTCTTCTTACCTCGGACGTATTCAGGTAGGTAACCCCTTGGCTTCAATCTACGGTTTCCGCTACAAGGGCGTTTATCGTTACAGCTACAAGAATTGGGAGAAGGCTATTGCCGAGGCCGAGGCCGGACGCAACGGAACCTGTCCTATTGTTTACGATGCCGACGGTAAGGTAGTATATAACGCCGATGGTACCCCCAAGCAGATGGTATTCAACTACGACACCGAGACAGGTACATCAACCTATAAATTCACCGGTGGTGATGCCATCTACGAGGATATTAACCACGACGGTAACATTAACGAGCTCGACCTTGTATATCTTGGTAACTCTAACCCCAAAGCACAGGGAGGTTTCGGATTTACTTTCACATACAAGAAATTCTCGCTCAAGACCAACTTCTCTTATCGTTACGACGTTGACGTAATCAACTCGGCACGTATGGGTGTTGAGAATATGTATGGCAACTTTAACCAGAGTAAGGCTGTTAACTGGCGTTGGCGTAAAGAGGGCGATATTACCGAGATTCCTCGTGCCCTTTACAACACAGGATACAACTATCTTGGTAGCGACCGTTATGTAGAGGATGCCTCTTATCTGCGTCTCTCTTACGTACAGGCCTCTTACTCGTTCGACAAAAAATGGTTGAAAGAGCATCTTGGTCTCGAGAACCTGACAATCTATGCTTCGGCCGACAACCTCTGCTTCTGGAGCAGCTACACAGGTCTCGACCCCGAGGTATCGGCAGGTGCGTGGGGTCGTGCATACGACAACTCAAAGACACCGCGTTCGCGTTCGTACACACTTTCTCTCTCTGTAGGATTCTAATAGTATAAGGAGGATAATTATGAAAAAGATAAATAAAATATTTAAGACTTCTCTTTTGACGGTTGCGCTCGGTTGCGGTGCTATGCTTACTTCTTGTACCGACTTCCTTACAATTTACCCGACCAACTCAGTCATTCACGAGAATTATTGGCAAACAGCCGAGGATGTCAACGGTATGTTGGCAACCTGCTACCAGCGCTTGCAAAGCACCGGCGCAGTTGAGCGTATGATTATTTGGGGCGACCTTCGCGGCGACCAAATGTCGGTACGTAACAGCTCGAATAACAAATATAAATATATCGTAGAGGCTAACCTTCAGGACAATAACGACTATTGTACTTGGGCGCCTTTCTACGAGGCAATCAACGATGCCAATATGGTGCTTGAGTTTGCCCCCGAGGTAGTTGAGCGCGACCCCGACTTTACACAGGGCGACCTTGACATTGTGCTTGGCGAGATGTATGCAATTCGTGCCCTTTCGCACTTCTATCTGTTGCGTACATTCCGTTGCATCCCTCTTGCCTATAAGGCATCGGTAAATGATGGCGAGCTCATCGACTATCCTCAGGTTCACCCTATGGTGGCGCTCGACAGCATTATGAAAGACCTTGAGCGTGCCGAGACACGCGTTATGCGCTCGGGAGGCTTCCCCAAGATTACTGCCGATTATAACTTTGGTCGCGTAACACGTAACGCCGTTCACGCAATAAAGGCCGATGTTTATTTGTGGCAGGCTGCCTTTGCTGCATACTACCAGCAGAACGAGCTTGCCGAGGTGGTTACAAGAGAGGGCTTGGCAGTAGGCGACACCGTAAGTATGAGCATCGAGTGCACAGTGCCCATTAACACTCCCGACTACTACTATCGTCAGGCTATTGCCGAGTGTGATATTGTAATTAACGATATGAACGCCCGTATGGCCGAGTATTTCGAGAATAACCCCGGTCTTGGAAAGATTGACCTTGAAGAGAATCCCTACTATCTCATTGAGAATGATATGTCGGGTATAACATCAAAGAACTCCGATGCTTATGATAACATTTTCGGTATTTATAAAGATAACTCGATAATTGTAGGCGGTGGTGCTATCGGCCGCTCAAGTGAGGTTATCTTTGAGCTGATATTCGAGGGCGAAGAGAATGTTCACGATGGTTCGGCACACGGTAACGAAGGTGTTTCAAACCTCTATGGTATTCACAGACAAGAAGGTCAGGGTGTTCTTTGCGTAGCCAAGCCGTGGGTGGCAGGTGCCAAAGATAATACCGAGATGATTTACCACGAGAATGACTTCCGCGTATATTCAAATACCGCGATTGAGGCTTTGGGCGACCAGACAGGTAATACAAGCTCGCCTGCATCGAGCGAGACGGGTATTGCAAAATATACCTCAGAAGTTTCGCCCGGTAGCTCAAAATTGGGTTATCGTGAGGCCGGCTCTACATTTGATGCCAACTGGGTTTTCTATCGCAAGACAGATATTATGCTTATGAAGGCCGAGGCTCTTGCTCAGCTAATCTCGACCGAGACACCTGCTCCCGAGAGCGATGATATGACCAACCTTGCCGAGGCATTTGCTCTTGTAAAGGCTGTTAACGACCGCTCATTGATGAGCGAGAATGACGAGCTCGACGCAAGCTCATTCTCGACAAAGTCGGCAATAAGCGAGTTGGTACTTAATGAGCGTGCACGTGAGTTGGCATTCGAGGGCAAGCGTTGGTTCGACCTTGTTCGCCTTGCACTGCGCACAAACACCACCAACGAGGTATCGACACTCGTATCGGCTAAGATTGAGGGTGGTGGCGCAAGCGCCGTGAAGAAGAAAATGAGCACAATCAACACTCTCTTCTTCCCCATCGCCAAGAGCGAGCTCAATGTTAACCCGCTTCTGGGACAGAACCCTGCTTACAAGCAATCTTCATCAGTATCAAAGCACTAATGACAGAATCCCTTCCGCCTTCGGGCGGAGGGCTTCAGCAAAGTTAAAAACGACTATAAAAATAAGATTATGAATAAGATTTTCAAACATAAAATTTTTACAGGAATAGCTTTGGCAGGAGCACTCTTCCTTAGTTCAGCTTGTACTGACGAGTGGGACGATCACTACAGTGATCAGGGTGTAAACTCGAACCAAACTCTTCTTGACGTAATTAAGGCCGACAGTGAGCTGAGCGATTTTTATGCTGTTGTAGAGGCTTGCGGTGTTTCCGACTCGCTTCTTAACCAATCGCGCGTATATACATTGTGGGCACCCGTAAACGGTACTTTCAACCGCGATTCTCTTATAAATAAGGCTCTTTATGGAGCACGCGACACTGTGCTTGTGCGCTTTGTCGAGGCTCATATTGCCAACTATCTGCACCCTGCAAATGGTGCAATAGAGGAGCCCGTACTGCTGCTCAACGACAAAGTGGTTGATTTTGTCGGCAACACAGGCGATTATAAATTCAACGATATTGCAATGGACGCCGCAGAATCGAATGTGCGTCTGCGCAACGGTATCTTGCACAAGATTGCCCGCCCCGTAGAGTATCTGCCCAATATTTGGGAGTATTTGGCTCTTGAGCCCGGTCTCGACTCTTTGTGCAAATATCTCTATTCGTTCAACCGTCGCGAGTTTAACGAGTATGGTAGTATTCAGGGACCCACTGTCAACGGTGAGGTAACTTATATCGACTCGGCATTCATTAACTCGAATATGTGGTTCAGTAACTTTGCAACACAGACCCGTGCATCAGGCGGATTCGGAGATGTCTCGGACGAGGACTCTTCGTATGTATTCTTTGCTCTGACAAACGACGTATGGAACGAGTGGGTGCCTAAGGTTGACAGTTACTATCGCTACTCAAGGCTCATTTCTACACTCGACACAATATACTTAGACTCGATGCGTCAGATGAATGCACGCAAGGCATTGTGTAACTACTTGGTATATAGCGAAAAGACACAGAAAGCAGCCCCTGCGGGTAAGATGATTCCTACATTCACCTATTTCCCCGGACAGTTCGAGGATAGCAAGTCGCTCTACAAGAGCCCCTCGGGAACAAACATTGTACGTCCCCTCTTCGACGAGGCCGACCTTATGCGCGGCGTAACAAAGACCGTCAAGCTCTCTAACGGTACACTGCACGTTAAGAATGAGTTTACATTCTCGCCCTATGACTTATGGTTAGATGCCATCAAGGTTGAGGGTGAGCACGAGACCACCGATTATCTTGTGAGCGACGTTGCATCAATGGTTCCGCTCGTTCAGCAGATGGATACAATTATGCGTCGTGCACAGGTGCTTCAGTACAGCGAGCAGGATAGTGCATACGTTTACGTTGATTCAATATTTGCAAAATATGCACTTTCTAAGGGTGCGACAATGGCTAAGGGCGGTTATCTCGAAGCAATGCCCGTTCAGGCAGCTTCGCGTCCCAAGATGACAGTTAAGCTCCCCGGAACACTCTCGACCGGAAAATACCGCGTCGGTGTTGTAATTGTGCCTCCCTATGCAACCAATCCTTACATTGCCGAGTCGCAGCTAAAGCCCAGCAAGATTCGTGCTCAGCTCTATGCGCGTGCAGGTGCGAATGGTACAAAACAGCTTATCTATGATACAAGTGCCAAGAAAACTTGGTCGGGATTGCAGAACGACCCCACACGTTTGGATACACTCTATCTGTACGATGTAGAGCTTGATGCACAGAACGGCCACGACCCCTCGTTGCGTGTTCCCGTCGCATTTACCTTCGACTATTGCGAGGCAGGCCTTACAACAGCTCGCGACATTCAGGCCGAGTTAGTACTTACTTGCGACTTGCAGAAGAGAAACGACGATGTGAATTTCGAGCGTACACTGCGTATCGACTGTGTATTCCTTGAGCCCATCTACGAGGAGGATAATGCCGACACCGAAACTGACACCGAAACAGAGGCCGGTGAATAATGATTGTTAGACGAAAAAATAAAAATAACTATGTATATGCGACAAATTATGCGATCAATGGTGGCACTAATGGTATTAGTGGCACCGGCCATCCCCGCTTCGGCTACGATTGCAGGGGGCTTTGAAGCCGGCGACTCTGTAAAAGCCGAGCAGACAGCTACTGTCAATGCACGCACTATTACAGGTACCGTTTACGACGCCGCAACGAATACACCGCTCCCCGGTGTTCGTGTGCAAGGAACCGGTCACGCGAGAGTAACCACAATGACCGACGCTGAGGGTAAGTACAAACTTAGTGTACCTTCGTATGTAACACTGCTCAGCTTCTCTACACCCGAGTTTCTTATGGTACAGCGTCCCGTACTTAAGGACGATGTTATCAACGTACGTCTTTACAGCGATAAATTCGCAGGAGACTACAACGACGACATTAAGATAACTGCCGGTGATGATTTTACAACCTCAATAACCCCCGCCCTTACCATCGAGACCGATATTCAGGGTAAATTGGGTGCGCAGGTTCGTACAATCAGCCGTTCGGGTACTCCCGGTATTGGTGCATTTATGCTTATTCGCGGTATAAACACACTGAATGCCAACACACAGCCTTTGGTAATCCTCGACGGTGTAATCCTTAACCTTCAAGAGGATTACGGTTCGCTGCATATGGGATTCCTCAACAATGTACTCTCGGCAATTGACGTAAACGATATTGACAATGTCGAGGTTCTGAGCAACGGTACAGCCATTTATGGTGCTCGCGCTGCCAACGGTGTCATCAAGATTACCACAAAGCGTGGTAAGAGTATGGCTACCCGAATCACAGCCAACATCTATGCAAATGTTGCTCTTACTCCCAAGCTCACCGATATGATGAAGGCCGAGCAGTATCGTACATACGCCAATGAGATTATTGGTACAATGTCAACATTAAAGACCAATTTCGAATTCCTCAACAGCGACCCCAACTACTACTACTACAATATGTATCACAACGAGACAGATTGGGCAGACGAGGTTTATCGCGAGGCATTCACACAGAACTACAAGATTAACGTAGAGGGTGGTGATGACATTGCTATGTACAACTTCTCACTCGGTTACACTATGGGCGAGAGTACAATCGACAAGAATACTTTCGACCGTCTGAACATCCGCTTTAACTCGGACATCAGCCTTGCCAAGAATCTTACCACACGCTTCGATATTGCTTACTCGCGCGTAGCTCGTGAGCTCCTTGACGATGGTATTATGGAGGGCGCAGGCGTCGATTATCCTTACTCATCGCCCGGATTTGTGGCAATGGTTAAGGCGCCTTTCCTCAGCCCCTATAAATTCTATCGCACGGGTGGCTTGACATCAACATACGACGAGGCCGACACTTTTGCTTGGGGCATCGACAATAATGTTGACTATGGCAAGGATAATAACTCGCTCTACAACCCCCTTACAATCATCCACACAGGTTCGGGCGAGAATAAGAACGACCAAGAATATACTCTCTTTACTCTTACTGTTGCTCCCGAGCTAAAATTGGGCGACTTTAAGATTTCTGAGACATTCAACTACACACTGCATCGTATGAACGAGAAGTATTATCTTCCCTACGCAATTGATGCAAGCAAGACAATGTATCACTTCTATGCCAAGGGTCTTGGCCGAATTGGTAACTTTATCTCATCTTCGTTTGGTAAAGAGACAAACATTTCGAGCGATACACGCGTCAGCTGGTCTAAGATTTTGGGTGCGCACAGCATAGACGTTTTCGGTGGATTCCGCTACACACGTTTCGCGTTCGACTCGAATTTCCTCTCTTGTGCCAACTCGGGTAACGACAAGGCCACCAGCATCAGTCAGAATTACGATTATCTGAAGGATGACGGCGACGACAATGTGTGGACTAACCTTGCTTGGTATCTGAATGCCGATTACAGCTACAAGACACGTTATTTCTTGCAGGCTGCGCTTGCTCTTGAGACATCGTCGCGTTTCGGTAAAGAGGCCGACGGATTGTCAATGGGCGGTGTTCAGTGGGGTGTGTTCCCCTCGGTGCAGGCAGCTTGGTTGCTGACATCTGAGCCGTGGTTCAATGTCCGTGGCATCAACTCTTTGAAACTGCGTGCCGGCTACGACATAACAGGTAACGACGCTATCGACTTCTATGCTTGCCGCAGCTTTATGCAGGCTGTTAAATTCCAAAATACTCTTATGGGTGTTCAGCTTGGCAACGTCGAGAATGAGAGCGTTAAATGGGAGACAACATCGCGCTTCAATGTAGGTGTTGATGGTATGTTCTTCGACAACCGTTTGGGCGTATCGTTCGATTGGTATATGGCTAAGACAAGCGACCTTCTCGTTCCCAAGAAGTATGAGTATGTAACAGGTATGGATACTTATTGGAGCAACGGTGGCGAGCTCGAGAATATGGGATTCGAGGCATCGGTAAATGCCAAGCTCATCAACACACGTAATTTCCAATGGGAGCTGGGTGTAACAGCCGGACACTACACCAACGAGGTATCGGCCCTTGACGAGCCCATCAAGCCCACAAACGTCTATGGCGCCGAGGTGCTTACACAGGTTGGCGAGGCTATTGGTACATTCTATGGCTACAAGACCGACGGTGTCATTGCATCGGCTGCCGAGGCCGAGGAGCTTGGTCTCTATCAGGTTGACGCAACAGGTACAAGAACAAACTTCGAGGCCGGTGATATAAAATTTGTTGACCTCAACAACGATAAGTGCATCGACGAGAAGGATAAGACCATCATCGGTAATCCCAACCCCGACCTCTTTGGTAACATCTTCACACGTTTCACATACAAGGATTGGACACTGAACGTGGCAATGAATTACTCTTTGGGTAACGATGTTTACAACTACTATCGTTCGCAGCTCGAGGGTGGACAGAATTTCTTCAACCAATCTACAGCAATGTTGAACCGTTGGACTGTTGACGGACAATCGACCGATATGCCTCGTGCCGTATATGGCGACCCGAAGGGCAATGCCCGCTTCTCGGACCGTTGGATTGAGGATGGCTCGTATCTGCGTCTGAAGACTGTACAGCTCTCGTACAATGTACCCGTAAACTACAATTGGTTGCAAGGTATCACAGTATGGTGCGCTGCCGAGAATCTGCTAACATTTACCAAGTATTTGGGTAACGACCCCGAATTCTCGGTTAACAATAATGTACTTTACCAAGGTGTTGATGCAGGTCTGCTTCCCCAGAGCCGCAGCTTCCACTTGGGTGTTAAGGTTAATCTCTAACGAACTTATCCCGAGCGCTTAGGGGGCAGGCCCTGTCCCGCCCCCGAGGCCGCAAAGGAGCATAAATACTTGAAAACAATGAAAAAGAATATTATTTATACTTTGTGTCTTCTCTTGAGTGGAGCCCTGTTTATGAGCTCTTGCGAAGATATGCTTGAGATTGACACCACCCGTGTTGACAACGAGTTCAACGACCTTACCCTTAACGACTCGGTTTACTCGGTGCTTGGTATCATTAAGTCGGTGCAGAATATTGCCGACAGACACGTGCTTCTTGGTGAGCTCCGTGGCGACCTTGTAGTAACTAATCCCGGTAAGGCTGTGATGGATATTCAGGGTATCTCAAACTTTGAGTTTGACCTGAACAACCCCTATCTTGCAGTTAAGGATTACTATTCGATAATCAACAACTGTAACGTCTTCCTTGCACGTGTAGATACAACAATAGAGCGCAGCAACCAAAAGCTGATGTTGCGCGAGTATGTGGCAGTAAAGAGCCTGCGCGCTTGGACATATTTGCAGCTTGCCATCAACTATGGTAGCGTGCCTTATTTCACCGAGCCCGTCCTTACACACCACGCTGCAACCGACATTATGGCACAGCCTATGAAGTCGCGCGACGAGATTGTGTCGTTGCTCATCGAAGACCTTACTCCTTATGAGAACCCCCGTCTCTATCCTATGCCCGTTTGGGAAGGTATTAAAGTCGGTGGCCTTAATATGCACACAGCAAGCCTGTTTATGCCCATCCGTGCGCTTCTTGGCGAGCTTCACTTGTGGCGCGGTAACCCCGGCGACTATCGTTTGGCTGCAAACTATTTCTACAACTCTTTGATGGATACTCCCGTGTTTGGTAATTCGAGCACCTCATTCAAATTCTATGACACCAACACTTATGTAACTTATGGAGATGAAGATTTTGATAGATTATTCAATAACTATTCAGAGGTATTTCGCTCGTCTATTTTGACAAGCGGTGAGTACGGATTGTTTGGTGTACCTATGGAGTCATCTACCGCAGTTGGTGTAATGTCGGGCTTGGGCGAGATTTTTGCCCCTGAGCTTGTAGGTGCCGCACAGGTGAGCGCCGCTCCCGGTTATATAGCATTGAGCGACCGTCAGGTTTACACATATTACGATCTGTCTAAGCCCGCTGATGAGCCTAAATATATTTTTGATGGCGAGGTTTACAGAGGCGACCTTCGTCGTTATGCTGTAACAGGTTCGCAGCGCGACTACGAGAATGATACCTATTATGAGAATATCATTGGTAAGCACAATCGTGGTAGCTCGATGCTTATGAATGGTGTAAATACAATTTCGACTGCTGATGTTACCGACCACGTAACATTCTATCGTGCCGAGATGTTGTACTTGCGCTTTGCCGAGGCTCTCTTGGGTATGGCCGCAGTAGAGGGTATTGACAATGCCGACCTGCTTGCGTTTGTTACTCTTGGTGTAACAATCGACGACAAGAAGGCTGCTGCAAAGATTCTGCGTCCCTCTCTTGACAATCAGATTGCCGAGGGTGGTTTGAACGAGGCTTACGAGATACGTTACAACTACGTGCCCGCCGATACAACAGCAGTTGTTGACGCCGATGGTAACCCCGTGCTGAATGCAGCGGGTGGCGACTCTATCATCGTTACTCCCGCACACTACGCTTCAAAGGTAGAGTATGACTTCTCGGATATGGTAGGTGATGGTGATGCTGTTTCTGCTGATGGTAATATGGGTTTCCATTCGCGTGGTTCGGGTAATACACCAAAGAACATCTACTACGCTCCCACTGCCGAGAATATTGCTGCTTACTTTGGTAGATTTACCGAGGACACCGATTCGGCCGTAGTTGTAAGCGAGATTACTCGTGGTGATACAATCAGATACGCATCGGCTCTTTTGCTCGACGAGCTTGCTCTTGAATTCTGCTTCGAGGGTAACCGTTTCGGCGACCTTATCCGTTTTGCAAAATTTGCCGAAAAGTGCCGCCTTACCAATTGGCAGAATGTACTTGCCAAGCGTGTAGCAGGCCGTGCATATAACAATAAGAACAATTTGCACAGCAGCGACTACGAGTTTGACAACGGACTTTACAATATGCTTATGAATGAGCAGAATTGGTATCTCCCCCTTCCCGGAAGCGCTAAAATAGGTGCTCCCGAGGCCGAGGAATGATAATAGTAACATATAACACAAAAAGAGCACCCCAATATTGGGGTGCTCTTTTTGTATAAATTAACATAATATTGTTAAGGTTTTTGTTGTTTTATATTACATTTGCAAATGAGAAACTGCCGGAGCTATGAAGAAGATTGCAATACTGACAGGTGCAGGAATGAGCGTCGAGAGCGGCCTGAGCACGTTCCGTGGCGGAAACGGAATGTGGGACGAGTATCCCGTCGAGCAGGTGGCCACGATTGAGGGTTACATTGCCAACCCCTCCCTTGTGCTCGAATTTTACAACAAGCGTAGGCGCGAGCTTCTGACAAAAGAGCCCAATATGGGGCACAAGCTCATTGCAGACCTTCAGAGTGAGCACCGCGTTACGGTAATTACACAGAATGTTGATGACCTGCACGAACGGGCCGGCTCACGGGATGTCATTCATCTGCACGGCGAGCTTATGAAAGCCTGCTCGACACGGGCGCCACACGACCCCGGGCAGATTGTCGCACTGACGGCCGATGCACCCGATATTGAGCTTGGCGACAAGGCGGCCGACGGCTCGCAGCTGCGTCCTTTCATCGTGTGGTTCGGCGAGGCGGTGCCCCGCATCGAGGATGCCATCAGGGCGCTTGGTGATATTGATGTTTTTATCATCGTGGGTACCTCGCTTAATGTATATCCGGCTGCCGGGCTGCTGAATTATGTCCCGTCGGGCGTGCCTGTTTTTCTTGTTGACCCCAACGACGTTGATGTGCGTGGCGTGCGCCGCGTTACGGCCATTAAAAAAGGTGCGTCCGAGGGCTTAAAGGAGATTGTGGAAAAGTATTTGTAAACGGCTTTTGAAGAACAATTATAGAGATTATTTGTTATAATAATAATGTAAATTTAAAAAAAGAATGAGTATGAAAAAATATGTATGTACAGTGTGCCAATGGGTTTACGACCCCGAGATTGGCGACCCCGAGGGCGGTATCGAGCCCGGAACAGCGTTTGAGAATATTCCCGATGATTGGGTGTGTCCTTTGTGTGGTGTAACAAAAGAGGATTTTGAACCCGTCGAGGAGTAATCATAAAAAAGAACCGACTTTAAAGTCGGTTCTTTTTTATAAAATGTAAATAAACCGCTCCTCTTTTTGTAATAAAGAGGAGCTCCCCAACGGGGTGAGGAGTTAAAATATCCACAAACACAAAAACACCGCTCCTCTTTTTTGTAATAAAGAGGAGCTCCCCAGCGGGGTGAGGAGTTAAAACAACTGCAAACAACAGTATTTATAAACACAATCGAACTCCTCAGCCGCTACGCGCCAGCTCCTCTTTGTCGAAAGAGGAGCGGTAATAACGCTTTTTTAAAC
>JAFQVS010000054.1 GCA_017407905.1 Bacteroidaceae bacterium
TAGACGCTTGTTTACAAGCGACTAAGTGAGGGCGGTCCGCAGCACCCTTAAAACAATCGTAAACCGAAATGACAAGCGAGCCTCCGACCGAGTGAGCGCATTTTCTTGCCTCACGAGCAAAGGAGGCCCCGCGACAATTTCTTTAGGTGCAGTTTTTTTTGCTTACTTTTTTTCAGAAAAAAAGTAAGGCCAAAAGTATAAAGTGAAAGAGAGAATAGCCGCACAAGTATTCCGTGAAGGTGATAAATAGAATTATCTCGACCACACATTTTTGCTACTGAGCCAAACAAAAGCCACAGAAAAAAGATTAAAAAAACATAAAATCGGGGTCCATTGGTGCAATTCAATATTTTTATTGTAAATTCGCAAAATAATCCTATTCTTAAAATTGTAACGACTATGAAAATAAGAAAATTTGCATACATTTTAGCCATAATCTCGGCAGCGTTCCTAACAGTATCGTGCAGCAGCGACAGCGACAGCTTCGACCCCTATCAGGCACAGGAGAAAATTCCCCTCTACCCCTCAAAAATGACATTCCGCAGCGCCACCGACAACGCCACGACGCAAGAGGATTGGACATTCAAATACAACAGCGACAATACCATAAAAAGCTACAATTGCAAACAGACAATAAAAAAGAACGACGGCCTGACAATCACCGAGACCACAAGCGGCAAAATAGACTATTATACCGATTTTAACAACAATCGCCGTTTGGTGAACACAATATACGTCAGCTACAAGAGCTCGAAAGGTGCCGCCTACAAAGACACAATCACCGAGAATGTAACATTCTTGGGCGACTATATAAGCCGCATCGAGATTATGAAAAAGCACAATCAGAATGGCAAGAGCGAGATAAGCTCATACGAGCGCAATTTCACCTACTCGCAAGACTACTGCATAGGCAGCTCGATACGCGACACAAACAACGAAACAACCTACACCTATCGTTGGAGCGGCGAGTGTATGATACAGGCAACCATACACAATCAGAGCATCAACGGCAGCAACCTTACCCACGACACATACGAATATACATACAACAACCGCGAAGTAGTGTCGGACAACGGATTCAACCCTCTGGCCTTCGTCTATGGGCACAACCCCAAGATATACGCAGCGATGGGATTCTTTGGAAAGACCACACCGTATAAATTGGAGACACTCAGCTACAATGGTTACGAGAAGATTGGCGGTCGTCAATACCCCCTGCAATCATACATTCTCGATTACAGCATCAACGAGATTCCCGGCAGCATAGTCGAATACTCGGCCGTAGCCGACAACTATCTTGAATACTCGTACACATTCCGTAAATAACCCCAAAATAATGCAGCGCAAAAAAGACAAATACGCCCAAATAAGCGACAGCGAGTGGATAGATATTCTTATGGCAACGCCTAAGGACGACGATGCTCACGAATATTTCTTCTACCAAAAGTGTGGCGCATTTCTCACATATATATCCTTGACCATCTTCGACAGCAACAGCATCTACGCCATTGTAGGCAGTTTCTATCAGTTTCTATCGTACAACGATTGGCAAGTGCTTCGCAACTACAAAGGGCGCAACGGAGCGACACTTTGCAGCTACCTTTCGCGAAGCGCAATAAACCATTTTATCAACCTAAAGAGGCGCGAGGATGCCATTATCAAAGTAGATATTGACCAACCGACCATATTACAGGAATTATCGCAATTTACAGTCGAAGAGCGGGAGGAGATGCCGCCCGTGTGGGAGGCATACGAACAACTGAACGAGCGCGACAGAACAATTCTAAGATTACTTGTGATTGAAGAAAAGAGCGCCCTCGAAGCAGCCGATGCTATATGGCCCTACGTCAAGAGCAAAAATAAAGATTGGCGTTCACTGCCGACAAAAAGAGTACAAGACACCATTTCAATGCTCAAAAAGCGCGCATTGCTTTCACTATCATTAGAGCTTAACAAACACCATAAGGGCAACTTCTATCAAATAGAAATGTAACATTCTAAAAATGCAATAGAAATTTTATGCCGACCAAAAGAGAATCATACTTTTTGGTCGGCATAAAACCTTTACACAGAAAAAGGGTTCAGTAGCAAAAAGGTGTGGTCGAGATAATTCTATTTATCACCCTCTCGGAATACTTGTGCGGCTATTCTCTCTTTCACTTTATACTTTAGGACTTACTTTTTTTCGGAAAAAAGTAAGCAAAAAAAACTGCACCTAAAGAAATTGTCGCGGGGCCTCCTTTGCTCGTGAGGCAACGATGCGCTCACTCGGTCGGAGGCTCGCTTGTCATTTCGGTTTACGATTGTTTTAAGGGTGCTGCGGAATTATAATCGACAATGCTTGCAGCAATAGTCGCGCGAAAGTGCAGGCGCAGCTTGCAGCGCGCGGGATGCGAACAGCAAGCATTGTCAACGCCCGGCGGTTAAACATACCTCGCACTTTTTCCTTAAAACAATCGTACCTACATTGAATTTCTTTTTTAGGGTGCAATAAATTAAAAGTTACCTTTTGTACGTATTATATGCAGCTGTTCTTGATGGTGAAAAATAGATTATTGGTTCTACCCACAGTAAATTTCTACCGAGCCAAAAAAACACAATCACCGGCAAAGAGCCTAAGCCGAAAAAAAGCAGACACAAAAAAAGTAGTATTTATTAAAAAAGCACTATATTTGCTATAAACAGCGAATATCGTTATATTTGCACCATCTACGCGCAAACACTTGGGCGTAGGCACATAATAAAGCGTTACTGTACGCTTTGACTTTGACAATGTAAGAATCTCGCAAATTCAATCTGTTAGTCTAAGGCAAAGCAACGGGGACGCCCTATAAGATGTATGTATAACATCTTCTCCATACAAGCGAACCGCTACTATGGAAATATGTTTATATAATATATCAACGTGGGGCTTTCGGCGTTGCTCGTTTCGACTAACAGGGCAATGCGAGAGCCTTTACATTGTGAAGCGGGCAACAGAGACTGCTCCACGCTTTATTATTTCTTACAATTTAAGAACCGGTAGATTGCCGGAGCAGCAATCGCACAAACACACAATCACTATGAGAAAGAGCATTTTCCTATTAGTCGCAACGCTCCTGAGCATCACATTTGCCGAGGCTGTTGCACAATCGGCCTCGAGCAAGCAAGAGGCCACAATCGTAAAAGCCGAAACTGCTGTAAAGCATCTGACGGTAGGCAAACAAATGAAAATAAAAAAGCGCGACGCACTAATTCAAAAATATAAGAAAATAATAGAACAAGAGAATGGACAAGAGACTGCAATCATAAAACAGGGCATAGGCCTTCCTGTGTATCTTCAGGATGGACAAGGTAACCTATATAAAATCCTCAGCAATAGGAATATCACTAATTACAGCAACGCTTACGACATTTGGAAGCAAGCCTTCTGCGCCCGCGCCGACAAGCCATTAGACCTTTACACCGATGGAATAGGAATCATAAGCGCAAGCATCATTGCCGACACTGCCCACGCACGCTACGACCGCATAAAGCAACTGAACGAGGAGCTTATGGACATCTACGAGCTTGCCGTGGAGAATATGCACGAGCTGAACAAGCAGATTGACAAGGCACAGAACGACACGTTTACTGTTGCCCGACTGCGCTCGCAACAACTAAAACATTTCCTTGCCAATTGTCAGATGGATACAATGTTCCGCAGCCCCATTGCAGCCAACGGCAACAGATTCTATAAGCCGGTTGAGCGCAGTTGGTACAGCTACACCGAGGTTGACGGCGTAAAAGACTCAATAAAATGGAGTTATATTGTGTTCAAAGACGATAGGATGAACGCAGAGATATACAGAATTACGCGTGCCATCGTCGCATCCGACGACCCTGATGTAGATATGGTGGACATTGACAAATTCGCACAAGCAATATTCTTTAAATTCAGAAAGGACTACGAGAGCGTAGACCTCGACGAGACTAAAAGAATCTATACAGCCGACAAGGAGTTGGCACACTCAAAGGCACAAAGCATTCTTGCGTCAATAGACCCCGACGAGATGATAGGCACGGGAAGCTATGCGCGTTCAAAGAAGGACTATTACACAGAAATATACCAGAAAGGAATCTGCCGTCGTTTCATCGAAATAGATAGTTGGGATGGCAGTCCCATTGACATTTTGCAATTGGTTGCCAACTTCAAAAAGCGTTTAGAGAGCGAGGGAGAGAGCGTTATCGACGAAATTCTCTCGAATACCGCACTTGCTGCCAACCGCAACAATACCGAGGCTATGACATTCTATTACAATGCGCTAAGAGTAAAGAATGAGGCCGAGCCCACCTACGAGCGCATCGTGGATATTATCAGCCGTGCCCAAAGATTGGAGCTGCACGGCGAGGTAATCTCGTATAGTCAGAAGATGTTCGCATTCCCCGAGTTTAAGAACGAGAGCGGGTACCAGCAGGCGCGTATGTACCTTCGTGTTGTGCAGTCGTACGAGAAATTAAAGGGGTCAACCTCGCAGCGTTACCCCTATCTGCAAAAGGCTATGCTTGCTTGTCCCGAGTATCCCGAGCCCTATTTCTATTTGGCAAATATGATTCAGGGAGTGAATTTGGGTAAGCAGAGAGCCATTGTTAAGCGTTTTATCTTCTGTATTGCCTACGACCAATTCGAGATTGCACGACAGAAACTGCTTGAGCTTGAGGCAAAGGGCGATGAGACGGATGTAAAATCTAATCTTACGGTTGATATTATTCAGAAAGCGCAGGCACGTTGCAAAAGCTATTTCCCCTACCGCGAGGATGTCTTTGTAGAGGGCCCCACAATTGGAATGAGCGATGGCAAGCCCTTTACGCTTCCTCTGCCTTTTGGTAAATTTACCTCTATCGTAAGGACACAGGAGCGTACCGAGTAACCGTAAGCGCCGACCATCGGCCTTAGACAAGGTCATCGGGCTACATAAAAAAAGCATATAAAAGTATCTGCCCTGTCAAAAAAATTTTTGACAGGGCAGATACTTTTTGCCGAAAAAGTGTGCTTTTCTCAGATTCCACCCATAAACACCGCGAACATCCACATTGCGCACGACTCGACGTGCTTTGTTCCCGCGGGGGCATTCTGTAGTGTGGCCATTGTTCCAAAGACAGCCATTGCTGCCTCGACATTCTCGTAGGGTACCACATTATCGTCCTTGCTGTGATAGAATTTCACGGGGTGCTTGGGTGTCCACCCTTTTGTAAGGTCGTTCTTCTCGAAGCAGGCAAAGAGGGCCTTCATCATAGGCGACGAAAAGTCCATTGCCTCGGCCGAGAGTATGTCGCGCGGCAGTACTTTTCCCTTGCCATCAACGCCAAAATGGTCGAAGAAGATGGCGTTTATTTGGGTGGTCGTATGTTTTTTATCGGCGAGGGCTGCATCGACAAGAGGCTTTATGGCGTTATACTCGGGGGAGTAAAAATCCTCTTCGCTGTATGCACCCATAATCTCGGGGTAGGAGGCTATCATTGATTTTAGCACCAACGGGAGCACAACGGGATACTCAAGCTCGCCCCAACGCAGATAGGTGCTAATGGTCTCGGCGAGGGAGTAGGCTCCGGCGGCACAGTAGGAGTGCGAGAAGCGCCACTCCCGGGCAAGCGTGGGGTTGGCGTCGAGATATTTGTGTACGGCAAGGGCGTTTGAGCCACCCTGCGAGGCGCCCAGCACACTGAGGCTCCAGCTGCCTGCGAGCATCTTAGGGGAGTGGTCGCGGCAGATGGTGTATGCGGCCTTAAGGGCGTCGATTGAGTTTACTGCGGCAAGGTCGTAGTTGAGGTAAGGGTGCAGACGCTCGGCGGTGTATCCGTAGCCTAAATAGTCGGGCATTACAACCACGCTGTTGCCTGTTATATGTGCCTCAAGAGGATAGCTGTTCGAGGGGGCCTCGGCGTCGGAGGTTATTGTGTAGTGCTCGACAAGGCATATATTGTCGGGGGTAACGTCGTGCCAGCCGTCGAGTTTGTAGCGGTTCCAATAGACTACCGACGATAGTTTAACGGGATTGCCCTGATGGTCGGTGCTGTTGTATAGGTATTTTACTCTTCTGTAGCCCAATGTTATTCCTTTGACGCCGAGTGCCTCTTCTAACTCGCGGGTGCGCTTGCCGAGTGCGTCGAGGAACATTGTGCGCAGTGTCGAGGCGTCGATGCCTGCACCAAGATTGGCGCTGCCGTCGGCAAAGAGTTTGGTCATAAGCTCCTCGGCTGTAAAGTCCTCGGCCGAGAGTATCTCGTACTCTACCCCATCGACTGAGGGTGCGGCGGGCGCTGTCGCCTCGCCGTCGTCGCTGCCACAGGCTGCTGTGAGCATCAGTGCAAGCATCAGCAGCAACAATCGGTTCTTAATATCTTTCATTTTCTTTTTTCTTTAAAGGTTCATTTTATAAACATTTGTCTCTTTTGGTTGGAACCCGGCCTTGCGGTAAAGGGCGTTGGCGGCCACGCGCGCAGGCTTCGAGGTGAGCATAAGGGTGCCGCCCATTGTGCGAGCCTCGGCAATGGCGTGCTCGACGAGTTTGCGCCCGAGGGAGCGTCCGCGCATTGCACTATCGACGACTACATCTTCTATCCATAGTTTGCGACCCGTGGGTGCAAGATAGTGGGCAAGGGTGAGCATTCCGCACACTGCGCCGTCGCACAGCAGCAGATAGAGGCGGCTCGACGGCGAGCTTGTGAGTGCCTCGAAGGTCTCTTCGTTAAATTCGACGGGGGTGGATGATAGCTGACCTAACAGTCGTGCTATGGGCTGCACATATTGCAGATTATCGCAGGCAGCCTCGATGATTTTTATATCCTCGTACATAAAAAATTATAGTTTCACTTTGCATTTTTTACCTTTCGACTCATTTTGCAGGCGGTCGAGCACGGTTACTACGTAGGTGCAGCGCCCCGTAGCGTCGGCGGGTAGTTTGTAGAAGGGGTTCGACGTTATTGCCACTATATTGGCGGGGTTGTCAATATCGACTTTCTCTTTTGCATCGAAGCGATAGACGACGTATCGCCACGGCTCGTCGAGCGGATTTTTCTTTTTATTCTCGGCGGTGAGCCACACAAGAACCTTGCCGTCGTTTGTGTCGATGAGGCGCACGCCCTTGACCTTCTTGGGGGCTTTTTTGTCGATAAAGGGCGAGGGGGGCATCAGCGAGGGGTAACGATGATAGTAGTGTTCGAGAGCCTCGCGGTAGCGGCCGACGTTGTTGGCGGCCGAGGCTGCGTCCCATTGGCAGGAGCCTTGAATGTTCTTCTGCTGGCGTTGCAGCTTCATTTTCATCGTCTGCTGGTGAAGCTCTGGGGTTACGGGGTCTTTGGCGCGCACTGTGCGGTTAACATCTTGTCCGATGTAAAGGGGGCGGTTCGAGGCATATTTTGCCCACCACGCGACGAGTGTCTCGTAGTCGGCGGCCTTGTGTCCTATCTCCCAATAGACCTGTGGGATACAATAATCGACCCATCCTTCGTTTATCCAATGGAGTACGTCGGCATAAAGCTCGTCGTAGGCCTGAAGGCCTTTGGTGGCGCTGCCCTCGTGGACGTCGGCCGAGGCGTTGCGGTAAATGCCGAATGGCGAGACGCCGAATTTGAGCCACGGCTTTGTGGCGCGCACCGTCTCGTGCAGCTGCTTGATGAGGCGGTTCACATTCTCGCGGCGCCAATCGCCACGGTCGGATGCGCGGCTGCGGCGAAAATCGGCCTCGTCGTTAAATTCCTTGCCTTTAACGGGATAGGGGTAGAAATAGTCGTCAATGTGGAGGCCGTCAACGTCGTAGCGCGAGATAATATCGCGTGCCACGGTGCATATATAATCGCGGTTCTCTTTTAGTGCGGGATTAAAATAGAGCTGTCCCTCGTAGGCGATGAAACGCTCGGGGTTGAGGGCGCTGCGATGGTTGGGGGCTACCTTTGTTGTCCCTTTTGTGCGGGCACGATAGGGGTTAATCCAAGCGTGAAGCTCCATATTGCGTCTGTGGCACTCATCGACCATAAAGGCCAGAGGGTCCCACCCGGGCGAGACACCCTGCTTGCCCGTCAGATAGCGGCTCCACGGCTCGATGCTCGATTGGTACAGCGCGTCGCCCTCGACACGCACCTGAAAAATTATGGCGTTTATATTGGCACGCTGAAGATTGTCGAGCATCATTGTGAGATACTCTTTCATTCGTGCCTCGCTCATATTCATAAACTGTCCGTTGACGGCCTGTATCCACGCTCCGCGAAACTCGCGCTTGGGATGCTCGCCCTCTTTGGCCTTGAGCCCGAGAGTCATCAACGAACATACTAAAAGCAGAAAGATTGGGAATATATTTTTCATTTTTTTGATATTTATAAACTGTTTGAAATTTCTAAAAAAGTATTATAAAAAAGCTGTAAAAGTTTGTTTCGTCGTTTTTTATATTGTTTTTCTTTGCGATTGTTTGGCAGACGACAGCTACGCCTCGGCCGCATTGCGCTTGGTAAAGGTTTTTTACTCTTGTTTAATCGGCACTTTATGCCCATTAAAAAAACATTCTAATCTTGTACTATAAAAAATTTGGCGATATAAATTTTAACTGCTTCTTGCATAATCTCGTGCGAAGATAGTGATTTTTTACATTATTCGGCGTTACTTTTTCTATAAGATAGCACTTTTTTGTGTATTTTCGCGCAATGAAACAGAAGCATACAGATAATATGGCCGAGAAGGATTCTATTATTATACGCGGGGCAAGGGTCAACAACCTAAAAAATGTTGACGTCGATATTCCGCGTGGTAAGTTTGTTGTAATAACCGGCCTCTCGGGGTCGGGAAAATCGTCGCTTGCTTTTGACACGCTTTATGCCGAGGGACAGCGTCGTTACGTCGAGTCGCTCTCGTCGTATGCGCGACAGTTTTTGGGTCAGATGAATAAGCCCGAGTGCGACTTTATAAAGGGCATCCCGCCTGCAATAGCCATCGAGCAGAAGGTAAACAACCGTAACCCCCGCTCGACGGTGGGCACAAGCACCGAGATTTACGAGTATATGAAGCTGCTTTATGCGCGCATAGGAAAGACCTACTCGCCCATAAGCGGTGCTCTTGTCAAGAAGAACAACCCCGAAGACCTTGTCGAGTGTATGAAAAGCCGCCCCGAGGGGAGCCGCTTTATGCTTCTCGCGCCCATTGCCCAAAGAAAAGACCGCAGCCTCGGCGAGCAGCTGGCAATATACCGTCAGCAGGGATTCTCGCGTGTGTGGGTGAGCGGCGAGGCCAAGCGCATCGACGACTACGAGCCGCAAAAGGGCGACACGCCCCATCTGCTCATCGACCGTCTGACAGCCTCATCGTCGGCCGAGACAATCAGTCGCCTGCTCGACTCGGCCGAGACGGCCTTCTACGAGGGTGGCGGCACTTGCCTCATTCAATTCCTCGACGAGGCCGAGCCCCTCACGTTCAGCATACGCTTCGAGGCCGACGGAATGACTTTCGAGGAGCCCACCGAGCAGATGTTCTCGTTTAATTCGCCCATAGGCGCCTGCCCCGAGTGCGAGGGCTTCGGACGCATCGTCGGCATCGACGAGAATCTTGTCGTGCCCAATAAGGCGCTGAGCATCTACGACGGCGCGGTATTCTGCTGGCGTGGCGATAAGATGGGCGAGTGGAAAAATGCCTTCTGTATGCACGCCCCAAAGGACGACTTTCCCATTTTTGAGCCCTACTATAATCTGACCGACGAACAGAGAGATTATCTGTGGCACAAAGGCCCCTACATTGCCGAGTATGACGAGTGCATCAGCATCGACAATTTCTTTAAGATGGTGCGCGAGAATCAGTATAAGATACAGTACAGGGTGATGCTCGCACGCTACCGCGGAAAGCCCATCTGCCCCGTATGCGGCGGCCGCCGACTAAAAAAGGAGGCAAGCTACGTAAAAGTGGGCGGAAAGAGCATCACCGACCTTGTCGAGATGCCCGTAACACGCCTAAAGGAGTTTTTCGACACACTCACTCTGGACGAGCACGACACTGCCGCCGCCCGCCGCATACTCGTCGAGATAAAGAACCGCGTCGATTGCCTCATTGACGTCGGGCTGGGCTATCTTACGATGAACCGTCTGAGTAACACACTCTCGGGCGGCGAGAGCCAGAGAATAAATCTTGTTACCTCGCTGGGCAGTAATCTTGTGGGCTCGCTCTACATTCTCGACGAGCCCAGCATAGGACTGCACAGCCGCGACACCGAGCGTCTGATAAGCGTTCTTTACCGTCTGCGCGACCTCGGAAACACCGTGGTTGTCGTCGAGCACGACGAGGAGATTATCCGCGCCGCCGATTATATCATAGACGTCGGGCCGAAGGCCGGCTCGTACGGCGGCAACATTGTCTTTTGCGGCAATATGCAGGATATTCGTCCCGACAGCCCCGGCTACACGGCAAAATATCTGCTGGGTACCGAGACCATCGCCCTACCCTCTTTCCGCCGCAAGAGCAACAACTACATAAACATAAAAGATGCCCGCGAGAATAACCTCAAGGGGATTAACGTACGCCTCCCGCTGAATTGTATGACGGTGGTGAGCGGTGTGAGCGGCTCGGGAAAATCGACCCTCGTGCGCGACATTCTCTACCGCGCGCTGATGCGTCATTTTGGACACTCGTGCGATGCTCCGGGACAGCACGACGGCATCGACGGAGCGCTGCGACAGATTAGCGGTGTGGAGTTTGTCGATCAGAATCCCATTGGAAAATCGTCGCGCTCGAACCCCGCCACCTATCTTAAGGTATATGACGACATTCGCCATCTTTTTGCCTCGCAACCGCTTGCCAAGCAATTGGGATTCGGTGCGGGATACTTTTCGTTTAACTCCGAGGGCGGACGCTGCGAGGAGTGCAAGGGCGAGGGCAAGATAAACGTATCAATGCAATTTATGGCCGACCTTCAGCTTGAATGCGACGTCTGCCACGGCCGACGTTTCAAAAATGAGGTGTTAGAGGTAAAGTTTCACGACAAAAACATCTACGACATTCTTGAAATGACCGTCGGCGATGCTATAAATTTCTTCCAAGAGCACGGTCAGAATAAGATTGCTCAGAATTTGCAACCGCTGCAAGACGTTGGCCTTGCCTACATAAAATTGGGACAATCCTCATCCACACTCTCGGGTGGCGAGAATCAGCGTGTGAAGCTCGCCTACTATCTGAGCCGTCAGAGCGAGCAGCCCACAATGTTTATCTTCGACGAGCCAACAACGGGACTGCATTTTCACGACATTAAAAAGCTGCTCGACAGCTTCCGCCGTCTCATCGACCGCGGACACACGCTGGTTATCATCGAGCATAATATGGACGTAATTAAATGTGCCGATTATCTCATAGACCTCGGGCCCGACGGCGGCGAAAAGGGAGGCAATCTTGTTGCGTGCGGCACCCCCGAGGAGGTTGCGGCGTGCGAGGCATCGCAGACGGGGCACTATCTGAGAGAGAAGCTGTTATAAACAAATTAGCGCCAATATTCATTGGCGCTAATTTGTTTATAATACCACCCCATAAAACACCCCGCCAAAGGCTCCGCAGAGGATGAGAATGAGAATGGGGCTCCATTTTAAATAGCGCAGGGCAATAAAGGCAAAAAGGAACAGCCCCACGCTCACCCAAAATTGCAGCGGAGCATTGCCCCAAGAGCCGAAATTATCGCTGTTCATAAGAAGTAGCGCAGCCGAAGCTATAAGCCCCACCACCGTGGGACGAAGCACCGCAAAGAGCGCCTCGACGCGACTGCTGCGACTGTATTTCATAAAATATCGGCTGATAATGAGCATCAGCACAAACGAGGGCAGCATCATGGCAAACGAGGCAGTCAGCGAGCCTGCCACGGCCGATAGCTGCGAGCCTCCGGCATTTATAACCGCCGTATAACCCACGTATGTGGCCGAGTTTATGCCTATGGGGCCCGGGGTCATCTGACTGACAGCGACAATATCGGTAAAATCCTGCATACTCATCCAAGCGTGGCGCGTAACAACCTCGCCCTGAATGAGCGAGAGCATCCCGTACCCCCCGCCGAAGCCAAAAAGACCTATCTTAAAGAAAGTGTAGAAAAGTTCCCAAAAAAGCATCATCCCTTACCTCCTTTCAGACGCCCCCACACGAGGCCTGCGACAGCTGCTACCATTATTATATATACGGGCGATACTCCCATTGCCACAATGAGCAGCGCCGAGAGTATTGGTATCCAAACGTTAGTCCACCCGATGCGGGCGCTCTTGGCGACAGAAAAGACGGGTGCGGCAATGAGCGCAACCACCGCCGGACGTAGCCCCATAAAGACATTATTAACCACTCTGTTGTCGCTGAAACTATCGAAGAAGAAGGCGATGGCAAGAATTATCAGCACCGAGGGCAGTACGTTGCCCACCGCTGCCACAATGGAGCCGCGCACTCCGCGCAGCTTGTATCCGATGAATATGGAGATATTCACCGCAAACACTCCCGGGGCACTCTGCGCAATGGCCAAAAGGTCGAGAAACTCCTCTCGCCCCACCCAACGGTTGCGCTCGACTACGTCGCGCTCTATGAGCGGAATCATTGCGTAG
This sequence comes from Bacteroidaceae bacterium, assembly GCA_017407905.1. Classification (GTDB taxonomy): domain Bacteria; phylum Bacteroidota; class Bacteroidia; order Bacteroidales; family Bacteroidaceae; genus HGM04593. The sequence goes on from JAFQVS010000054.1 coordinate 12,559, forward strand.
CCTCCGCCTATGGTAAAAAGTCCAATCTTCAGGAAAGTAAAAAACAGCTTCAGGAACATAATTCAACTATAAAAAGGGAGGGCCTCTTTTTATGCAGAAGCCCACCCTCTTTTGATTTTACGATATTTTTATCACTTTACCTTTGCGGCCACCCAATTATAGGCGTTGCGGAAAATCTCAATCCACGGCGTTACATCGTCGGCGATGTGATTCTGCGGATAGGCTGCACACTGCCACGGGAAGATGGCGCGCTCGGGGTGAGGCATCATTGCCACGTGGCGGCCGTTGGCGCTTGCAAGGGCTGCAACGCCGTACGACGAGCCGTTGGGGTTGGCAGGATAGCCGTCATACGAGTAACGTGCCACGATATTATATTGTTCGGCTGCGTAGGGAAGGTCGAATTTACCCTCGCCGTGAGCCACCCACACACCCAGACGACTGTTCGAGAGTGAGCCGAAGAGCACGCTGTTATTCTCGGGGATGTTCACTCCCACGAACGACGACTCGAATTTGTGCGAGTTATTGTGGCGCATATATCCGCGCTTCTCGTGCTCGGGGTTGATGAGGTTGAGCTCCATCATCAGCTGGCAACCGTTGCAGATACCCAGCGAGAGTGTATCCTCGCGACTGTAGAAACGGTCGAGAGCGGCCTTAGCCTTAGGATTATAGAGGAATCCGCCTGCCCAACCTTTGGCCGAGCCCAGAACATCCGAGTTCGAGAATCCACCGCAGAATACGATGAAATTAACTTCGTCCAATGTCTCGCGTCCGCTGATAAGGTCGGTCATTGTAACGTCCTTAACGTCGAAGCCGGCAAGGTGCATTGCGTATGCCATTTCGCGCTCGCCGTTTGTACCCTTCTCGCGGATGATGGCTGCACGAACGCCCGATTTTTCGCGACGCTCGGCCGACATTCCATAGCTCGCGAGCATTCCCGTGAATTTCGCGGGCAGACGGAAGCGCAGGGGCTGCTCTTTGTAATTCTTCAGTCGCTCGTCGGCACAGCCGTTGAAGCTCTGCTTGCGATCCATAAGATAAGAGCTGTCGAACCATACGTTGCGGTAGTGGTCAATATCGAAGAGGCGTGTATGCTTATCCTTAGCCACTGCAATATGACGTTTCTTTGTGGGCTCGCCAATCTTGACGTAGCAGATGCCTGCGCCATCGAGAATCTCTTGCATACGGCACTTATTCTTGTCGGCCACCTGAATTACAAGCGCGGGATTCTCGGCAAAGAGCAATTTTACAATATCCTTCTCGGCCATAGCGTCGAGGTTAATCTCCATACCACCCTCGACGTTGGCAAAGCACATTTCGAGCAGTGTGGTGATGAGACCTCCGGCCGAGACGTCGTGTCCCGCAAGGATAAGGCCCTCACGGACAAGAGCCTGAACGGCGTCGAACGCCTCGGCAAAATATTCGCTGTTCTGTACCGAGGGAACGTCGCTGCCCACACAGCCCATCGACTGTGCAAAGGCCGAGCCGCCCAGACGCAGATAATCGAAGCTGAAGTCAATGTGATAGAAAGCGCTCTTGGGCTCACCAACCATCACGGGCGACACTACCTTGCGAACGTCGCTCACCTCGCCACCGGCCGACACAATCACCGTTCCCGGGCTTATGACCTTTGTGCCATCGGGGTATTTTTGTGTCATCGAGAGCGAGTCTTTTCCCGTGGGGACGTTTATCTGAAGGTCGCAGCAGAAGTCCGAGAGGGCCTCGACGCCGCGATACAGACGCGCATCCTCGCCCTCTTGCGAGCGGCAGGGCCACATCCAATTGGCGCTGAGCGAGATTGTCTTAATGCCGTCGGTAAGGGGTGCGAGCACTATATTTGTAAGAGCCTCGGCAACGGCAAGCACCGAACCCTTTGCGGGGTCGGCGAGGCCCGCCTGAGGAGCGTGGCCTATTGAGGTTGCAATACCTTGACGGCCGCGATAGTCGAGCGCCACCACTCCGCAGTCGCTCAGAGGCAGCTGTATCTCGCCCTGACACTGCTGGCGGGCAATTTTTCCTGTTACCGAACGATCGACTTTGTTTGTAAGCCAATCTTTACAAGCTACTGCTTCGAGGCGCAGTACGTTGGTGAGGTACTCCTCGATATTATCGGCGTTGTACTCTACGTTTTTATATTTGCGCTCTACTGTCTTATCTACCATATAGGTCTTGGGCGACGAGCCGAACATCTGACTAACCGAAAGGTCGAAGGGACGCTTGCCGTCGGCCTGCTCGAAGGCGAAGCGTGCGTCGCCCGTTGTCTCGCCGACAACGTACATTGGGGCGCGCTCGCGCTCGGCTACCTTGCGCACGTAGTCGATGGCCTCCTCTTTTATCAGAAGTCCCATACGCTCTTGCGACTCGTTGGCGATTATCTCTTTGGCCGAGAGGGTCTTGTCGCCTACGGGCAGCTTGGACATATCAATGAGGCCGCCGCACTCCTCGACAAGCTCGGAGAGGCAGTTTACGTGTCCGGCCGAGCCGTGGTCGTGAATAGATACTACGGGGTTCACCTCATCCTCGCACAGCGCGCGCACTACGTTGTAGGCGCGTTTCTGCATCTCGGCATTGGCGCGCTGCACGGCGTTAAGCTCGATGCCCGACGAGTAACGGCCTGTGTCAACCGACGACACCGAGCCTCCGCCGAGGCCGATGCGGTAGTTGTCGCCACCCATCACAATTACTTTGTTGCCCTTCTCGGGAGCACCCTTGAGGCAGTCGCGGCGTGTGCCGTAGCCCACTCCGCCGGCAAGCATAATTACCTTGTCGTAGCCATAAACCTCGTTGTTCTCGGCGTGCTCGAATGTGAGCACCGAACCGCAGATGAGCGGCTGTCCGAATTTATTTCCAAAGTCCGAAGCACCGTTCGAGGCCTTTATAAGAATTTGCTCGGGTGTCTGATAGAGCCATTTGCGCACGGGCAGAATCTGCTCCCAGCTGCGGTCGTCGTAGGTGCGGGGATACGAGGTCATATAGACAGCTGTTCCCGCAATGGGCCACGAGCCTTTACCACCACCCATACGGTCGCGAATCTCGCCGCCTGTGCCTGTCGATGCGCCGTTGAAGGGCTCGACGGTTGTGGGGAAATTGTGTGTCTCGGCCTTGAGCGAGATTACGGTCTCAATATCTTTTATTACGAAATAGTCGGGCATTGAGTGGTCGGCCGGAGCAAATTGCTCGACCACGGGACCCTGCGCAAAGGCCACATTGTCTTTGTAGGCCGAGAGGATGCGGTTGGGATTCTCGTTCGTGGTGCGCTTAATCATTGCAAAGAGCGACGATGGCATCTCCTCGCCGTCGATGATGAATGTTCCGCCGAAGATTTTATGACGGCAATGCTCCGAGTTTATCTGTGCAAAGCCAAAGACCTCGCTGTCGGTGAGTTTGCGGCCAAGCTCGCCCTCGACGCGGTGCAGATAGTCAATTTCCTCTTTCGAGAGGGCCAATCCCTCGGCCTCGTTGTAGCTGTCGAGGTCGTCGATAAACTCGATGGGCCTGGGCTCGATGCTTATTCTGAAGATATTCTGGTCGAGGCCCTTGTACATACGCTGAAGCATAGGGTCGTACTGCGCATTCTCGTCCTGCACGGGGAAATACTCCTCGATGCGCACAATGTCTTCGATGCCCATATTTTGGGTAATCTCGACTGCATTTGTACTCCACGGGGTTACCATTTCGCGACGGGGGCCTACGAAACAGCCCTCGACAGTCTCACCCTCGACGAGTGCAGCCTCGCCATAAAGCCAACAGAGTTTCTGAATCTCGTCGGTGCTTAATGTATGGGAAATTTCGGTTGCAATAACCGTATTACCCGATGTACTGAAAAAGTAAATCATATATAAATAACTTTTTGTTTAATTATTTCACTTAAAAAGCCTTTGTGCAAATATCGCACGGCAGAGGCACCGCAGCCCACACCGTACCAGAGTGCGAAGATAACACAAAAAAATGAGACAATAGCAACAAACTCCCCTATTTATTAAAAATGCCTAAATAAATAATATATACGCAAAAAGAGACGGTAAACGAGAATTATATGCCGGTAAATAATCAACCTTAATATTTTGCGATTCGTTATTTTTTATAAATTTGCCACCGATTTTTTAGAAATATAAACAGCTTCTTAAACGAGACAATCTTATGGAGAATATTATAGCAGGGCTTGCAATACCATTTATCGGCACCACTGTGGGCGCCGCAATGGTATTTTTGTTGCGCGGCAACATCAGCCCACTGAATCAGAAAATGTTGCTTGGATTCGCATCGGGAATTATGGTGGCTGCCAGCTTCTGGTCGCTGCTTCAACCGGCCATCGAGCAGAGCAGCGACGGTACTTTTGCGAGCATTCTGCCCATACTCGGAGGATTCGCGGCGGGAATGGGATTCTTGCTTGCGCTCGATACGTTTATCCCCCACCAGCACCTCGACAGCCCAAAGGCCGAGGGCGTTGCCTCAACCCTGCCCCGCTCGACAAAATTGGCGCTGGCGGTGGCGCTGCACAATATCCCCGAAGGAATGGCCGTCGGAGTGGTCTTTGCCGGCACGCTGAGCGGCGATGCCACACTGACCCTCGCCGGGGCCTTTGCCCTGTCAATTGGAATGGCAATACAGAATATCCCCGAGGGGGCAATAATCTCAATTCCCCTGCGCACCGAGGGAAAGAGCCGCAGAAAAGCCTTCACGCTGGGAATGCTCTCGGGGCTTGTCGAGCCGCTTGCCGCCATCTTCACGCTGCTGTTTCTCGAAAATACCGCATCGGCAATGCCGCTGCTCCTGTCGTTTGCCGCCGGAGCAATGCTATACGTTGTGGTCGAGGAGCTTATCCCCGAGTCGCAAGCGGGCGAACACAGCAATATAGGCACTATCGGATTCGCCGTCGGCTTTGCGCTGATGATGATACTCGACACAGTCCTGTAACACCCGAGAACAGATTAGCCTAAATTTTAACTAAAAATTTAACTAATACAAAAAATAAAAATTAACACAAAAAAGCCATCCACCCCTACACTTATTTTTATTACCTTTGCCGAATCGCATAGACGCACACTGTACGCGAGGTAATAATTCGCTTGCACAGGCCTCGGCGAGGGCTGCATTATAGAGCCGAAAAAACGAGAAACAAAAAAAATTAAATATATGAATTTTGTCCTACTGTTCACAATGATTGTGGCATCGCTGCTGCTGGTATTCGCCGGAATGCTGGTGGCGCGTCTCATCTCGCCACGCACACACAACAAACAGAAAGGCGAGGCATACGAGTGCGGTATCCCCACTCAGGGCGAAACTTGGGTGCATTTCAAGGCCGGTTACTATCTGTTTGCAATTCTGTTCTTAATGTTCGACATTGAGACCGTGTTTCTCTTTCCGTGGGCAACCATAGTAAAAGAGATTGGAATGAATGCACTGCTGGGTGTATTATTCTTTTTATTCATCCTAACATTGGGCCTTGCCTATGCTTGGCGCAAGAAAGCACTTGAGTGGAAATGAAAAAGCCTGCCATAAAATCAATACCTTACGATGAGTTTAAGGACAATGAGACCCTTGAGGCCCTCATTGAAGAGATAAACAAAGAGCGTACGAATGTAATTGTGGGCAAGCTCGACGACCTCATCAATTGGGGTCGCAGTAACTCGCTGTGGTCGCTGACCTTTGCCACAAGCTGTTGCGGAATAGAGTTTATGGCCGTCGGAGCGGCCCGATACGACTTTGCCCGCTTCGGGTTCGAGGTTACACGAAACTCGCCCCGACAAGCCGACCTTATAATGGTCGCCGGAACAATCACCCACAAGATGGCCCCCGTGCTCAAGCGTCTGTACGACCAGATGGCCGAGCCCAAATATGTGGTGGCAGTGGGCGGTTGCGCCATAAGCGGAGGGCCGTTCAAAGGCTCGTACCACGTACTCAACGGCGTCGATAAGATACTGCCCGTCGATGTTTACATCCCCGGATGCCCCCCGCGTCCCGAGGCAATGCTCTACGGAATGATGCAGTTGCAACGCAAGGTAAAAGTCGAGAAATTCTTTGGCGGCAAGAACCGCAAATATAGTCGCAACGAAATGCCCAAAGAGCCCATAATAGTTACAAACGCCCCCATTCCAACAACCGATAATAAAGAAGAAAAATGACACCCACATTCATAGAAACAAAGGAGCTGCGCCCCTTGATGAAAGAGCTTCACTCCAAGGGTATGGATTTTTTACGCGACCTCATCGGCATAGATTGGGGCGAGGAAGGCCTCGGCGTCATCTATATGCTCGAAAACAGCAGCACGGGCGAGAATCTGCAATACGCCGTGCGATGCGCCGACCGCGAAAAGCCTCAAATACCCACAGTGTGCGACATTTGGAAAGTGGCCGAGCTGTACGAGCGCGAGGTATATGACTTTTTCGGAATAGAGTTTACGGGCCACCCCGACCTGCGCCGTCTCTACCTTAGAAACGATTGGGTGGGACACCCTCTGCGCAAGGATTATGACGAGAGCGAGGCCCTTAACCCCATCCGCCTCGAAAGCGAGATTACCGAGGATGTGCAGCGTCCCTACGAAATTGCCGAGGATGCCGAAATGGCCAAGATTGACAAAGAGACAAACATCATCCACGGCGACCAATATATCATAAATATTGGCCCTCAGCACCCCGCGACCCACGGTGTGCTACGTTTCCGCTTGGCACTCGACGGCGAGGAGATTAGAAAAATAGACATACGCTGCGGATACATCCACCGCGGCATCGAGAAGATGAGCGAGAAGCTCACCTACCCGCAGATTTTGGCACTGACCGACCGCCTCGACTATCTGAGCGCCCACCAGAACAGACACGCGCTGTGTATGTGCATCGAGAAAGCAATGGGCCTCGAGATAACCGAGCGCACACAGTACATCCGCACAATAATGGACGAGTTGCAAAGAATAGACTCGCACCTTCTGTTCCTCTCGTGTGCGGCAATGGACCTTGGCGCAATCACCACATTCATCTACGGATTCCGCGACCGCGAGAAGATACTCGACATTTTCGAGGAGGTAACAGGCGGCCGCCTCATTCAGAATTACAACACAATAGGTGGCGTACAGGCCGATATTACCCCCGGATTCGCCCAAAAAGTAAAGGAGTATTGCCGCTATCAGCGCGACAAGATAAAGGAGTATAACGACGTATTCACAAACAACGTAATAACCCGTAAGAGAATGATAGGCGTCGGACGCCTATCGCTGGCAGATGCAATCTCGTATGGATGCACAGGCGGTACGGGTCGTGCATCGGGCTGGGCCTGCGACGTACGCAAGCGCCACCCATACGCCCTTTACGACAAGGTCGATTTTAAAGAGATTATCTACAAGAATGGCGACTGTTACGACCGTTTCCTCGTGCGTATAGACGAGATTCTTGAGTCGATACACATTATCGAGCAGCTCATCGACAATATCCCCGAGGGCGATTACAAGGTAAAGACAAAGCCCATCATACGCCTGCCCGAGGGACAATTCAGCGCCTCGGTCGAGGGCTCTCGCGGCGAGTTTGGAGTATTCATAGAGAGTCGCGGCGATAAGTCGCCCTACCGACTGAAATTCCGTCCTATGGGCCTGCCCCTTGTTGCGTCGATGCACAAGATACTCAAAGGCGCAAAGATTGCCGACCTTATAGCCATTGGCGCCACACTCGACTACGTTATCCCCGACATTGACCGATAAAAAAGTTAAGAATATGTTCAGTTTCAATAATATAACAACAGCAATAGACGAATTCCTGAACTCGGTGCTTCCGGCACAGGGCGCACTCATTGTCGAGTGCGTGCTTGTTGCTCTGTGCGCCGTGCTGGCCTACGTAACGCTGGCAATTGTGATGATTTTTATGGAGCGCAAGGTGTGCGCAGCCTTTCAATGTCGTCTGGGCCCTATGCGCGTGGGCTATTGGGGATTGTTGCAGGTGTTTGCCGACGTCTTCAAGATGCTTATAAAGGAGATTATAAGCATCAACCGCTCGGATAGAGTACTCTATAATTTGGCGCCCTATTTGGTGGTTATGAGCTCGGTGCTCACATTCTCTTGCCTACCCTTTGCCTCGGGCCTTCAGGTGCTCGATTTTAACATCGGAGTGTTCTTCATTATGGCGGCCTCGTCGTTCGGAGTGCTCGGTATTCTGCTTGCAGGATGGAGCAGTAACAACAAATATTCGATGATTGGTGCAGTGCGCAGCGGTGCACAGATGATTAGCTACGAGCTATCAATAGGTCTTTGTATCTTGGTGGTTGTGATACTCAGCGGCACAATGCAGATAAGCGAGCTTGTCGATATGCAGCGCAGCGGCTGGTTCATCTTCCGCGGACACATTCCGGCCTTCATTGCATTCATAATATATCTGATTGCAGGAAATGCCGAGACCAACCGCGCCCCCTTCGACCTGCCCGAGGCCGAGTCGGAGCTCACCGCCGGCTTCCACACCGAGTACTCGGGAATGCACTTCGGATTCTTCTACGTGGCCGAGTTTATGAACCTCTTCATCGTGGCCGGTATTGCAAGCACCCTGTTCTTGGGCGGCTGGGCTCCGCTGTACATCACAGGCCTCGACGCGTTCAACAACATTATGGACTATATTCCGGGCATTGTATGGTTCCTCGGAAAGACATTCTTTGTAATATGGTTGCTTATGTGGGTGCGCTGGACTTTCCCCCGTATGCGTATCGACCACGTTGTGTCGCTCGAGTGGAAATATCTTATCCCCATAGGCCTTGTGAACCTGCTTATAATGACGCTGTGCGTGGTAATGGGATGGACATTCTGATAAAATGAAACTATTGTAAAGATGAAACAAAGAAATACATATATAGGCAAGATACTCTTCTCGGTATCATCGTTGGCAACGGGACTAAAGACCACCCTCAACGAGTTTTTTACCCGTAAGGTAACTGAGCAGTACCCCGAGAATCGCAAGACACAAAAAATATCGGAGCGCCACCGTGCGCGTCTCTATATGCCACTCGACGAGAATGGCAATAACAAGTGCATCGCCTGCGGATTATGCGCCAACAACTGCCCCAACGGCACAATAACCATAAAGACAAAGATGGTTACCGACCCCGAGACAGGGAAAAGCAAGAAAATGCTCGATGAATACACCTACGACCTCGGCTGCTGTATGTTCTGTCAGTTGTGCGTGAATGTGTGTCCTAAGGACGCCATTGCCTTCAACAACGATTTTGAGAATGCGGTGTTCGACCGTAAGAAACTAATAATCAAGCTAAACAAATAAAAATAGAGTTATGGAATTTTCGACGAACCTATTGATATTCTCGGGGCTTGCACTGCTTATGATGGCCGCAGCGTTTGCAGCGGTAACCACAAGCAGAATTATGCGCGCCGTAACCTATCTGCTTTTTGTACTTTTCGGCACGGCAGGCCTCTATTTTATGTTACACTACACATTCTTGGGCGCAGTGCAGATAATTGTATATGCCGGCGGAATTGTGGTGCTCTTTATCTTTGCCGCGCTACTCATTGGAAAGGGTACGATTGACGTTACCCATACATCGAACCGCAGATACCTTGCCGGACTGTTGGCCTCGCTCTCGGGAATGGCGTTGGCGCTGTATCTGATAAACAGCACAGATTTCTTTGCCGATAAATTCAGCACCGTAGGAGTGCCGATGAAGAGTGTCGGATTGGCGCTAATGGGCACAGCCAAGCACAACTACGTGCTGACGTTCGAGGTGCTCAGCATCCTGCTTTTGGCCTGTATGGTCGGAGCCATTATGATTGCACGTAAGAAATAAGAAAAAAACAAGAAGCTATGATAGTACCTGCACAATTTTACCTTGCACTCGCCGCAATACTCTTTTTCATCGGAGTATTCGGATTTTTCACGCGGCGCAACCTTATCTCGCTTCTCATAAGCACCGAGCTTATGCTGAATACAGTGGATATAAATTTTGCCGTGTTCAACGCCTACTGCCACCCCGAGCATCTTGAGGGATTCTTCTTCACAATGTTCGGAATAGGTGTAGCCGCAGCCGAGACTGCCGTTGCCATTGCCATAATTATCAATGTGTTCCGCAACGTAAAGTCGATACACATAAAAAATATGAAAGAGCTTAAACATTGATGACTATGGACTATACAATATTCATATTGGCCTTGCCGCTGCTCAGTTTCCTTATATTGGGCCTCTGCGGTATGAAGATGCCCCATAAGACAGCCGGCCTCATCGGCACATTTTCGTTGGGTGCGGTAGCGGTTCTCTCGTACATCACCGCAGCGCTCTATTTTGGTGCGGGACGCGACGCCGACGGCCTCTTCGCCACCATCATCCCCTACAACATCTGCTGGCTGCCTTTGGGCGAGACGCTGAGCATTGAGATGGGCATCTTACTCGACCCAATTTCGGTGATGATGCTCATTGTAATATCTACCGTGAGCCTTATGGTACACATCTACTCGCTGGGATATATGAAGGGCGAGCGCGGAGTCCAACGCTATTATGCCTATCTGTCGCTCTTTACCTTCTCGATGCTGGGCCTTGTCGTGGCAACCAACATTTTCCAAATGTACGTATTTTGGGAGCTTGTGGGAGTATCGTCGTACCTTCTCATCGGCTTCTACTACACAAAGCCCGCAGCCATTGCTGCGTCGAAAAAAGCCTTTATAGTAACCCGCTTCGCCGACCTCTTCTTCCTTATCGGTATTCTGCTATACGGCTACTATGCCGAGACATTCTCGTTCACCCCTGCCGAGACAGTGCTTATGACAGCCGGCGGCATAATCCCCGTTGCGCTGGGCCTTATGTTCATCGGCGGTGCCGGTAAGAGTGCAATGTTCCCGCTGCATATATGGTTGCCCGACGCAATGGAGGGCCCCACCCCCGTATCGGCCCTTATTCACGCCGCAACGATGGTTGTTGCCGGTGTCTATCTTGTAGCGCGAATGTTCCCCCTATTTATAGACTTTGCGCCCGACACACTGCATATGGTAGCCTACGTTGGAGCTTTCACAGCCCTATATGCCGCCGTTGTAGCCTGCGTACAGACCGACATTAAGCGTGTGCTTGCATTCTCGACAATATCACAGATAGCCTTTATGATGGTTGCGCTGGGTGTCTGCACCTCGGCCGACCCCCACGAGGGTGGCCTCGGTTATATGGCCTCGATGTTCCATCTGTTCACTCACGCAATGTTCAAGGGCCTCTTGTTCTTGGGCGCCGGAGCAATTATCCACGCCGTGCACAGCAACGAGAAGAGCTATATGGGTGGCCTGCGCAAATATATGCCCGTTACGCACGCAACCTTCCTCATTGCCTGCCTTGCAATAGCGGGAATCCCCCCTTTCAGCGGATTCTTCAGTAAGGACGAGATTTTGGTGGCCTGCTACGACTACTCGACAATGATGGGAATATTTATGAGCTTTGTTGCTGCACTCACGGCATTCTATATGTTCCGCCTCTACTACCTCATCTTCTGGGGTAAGAGCTACTACGAGCAGCAGCTCGCCCTGTACAAAGAGGGCAAGAGCTCACACGAGCCCCACAAGCCACACGAGGCACCCGCCACAATGACCGTGCCCCTTGTTATTCTGGCCACAATATCTGTGTTTGCCGGCTTTATACCCTTTGGCGAGTTTATCAGCAGCAACGGCCACGCCTACACAATCCACCTTAACTACGCTGTTGCCGCAGTGAGCATATTTTTGGCAATTGCAGGCATTACCCTTGCAACCATAATGTACCGAAAAGGGACAAGCAGCCTCACAGTATCCATCAACAGAAACCTCAAAGGCCTTATCGACGCAGCCTACCACCGTTTCTATATGGACGAGCTATGGCTCTTCGTAACCAAGAGAATAATTTTCAACTGCATAAGCCGCCCCATCGCTTGGTTCGACCGCCATATAATAGACGGCACAATGGACCTTATGGCAACCTTAACACAGAAATTAGGCACGTGGGTGCGCCCGATGCAGAGTGGCAACGTACAGAGCTACAGTGTGTGGTTCCTAAGCGGAGCACTCATTTTAGTGCTGATACTCATATATTTCGTATAACAGACACGTAAGAATAGATACAATGAATATACTGAATTTATTTGTAGTAATTCCACTTGTGATGCTTTTGGCCTTGTGGCTATGCAAAGGCATTAAGCAGATTCGCACAGTGATGGTAACAGGCTCGACACTGCTTTTGGCCCTGTCGATATATCTGACAGTCGATTTTATTGCACAGCGCAATGCAGGAGTAGATGCCGCACAATTATACGTCGATTCGTGGAGCTGGTACCCCGCGCTGAACATTAAATACTCCATTGGAGCCGACGGAGTGTCGATAGCAATGATACTCCTCTCCTCGATAATTGTGTTCACCGGAACATTTGCATCGTGGAACATAAAGCCGCAGACTAAGGAGTTTTTCCTTTGGTACGTGCTTCTGTCGTTGGGAGTATATGGATTCTTCATCACCACCGACCTTTTTGCAATGTTTATGTTCTACGAGACAGCCCTCATCCCTATGTACCTGCTCATTGGCGTGTGGGGAAGCGGCCGCAAAGAGTACTCGGCAATGAAGCTGACGCTTATGCTTATGGGCGGCTCGGCCTTCCTGCTTATGGGCATTTTGGGCATCTACTACGGCAGCGGCGCCACCACAATGAACATACACGAAATTGCCGAGCTCGACAATATCCCCACGGCGATGCAGTATATTTTCTTCCCCTTGACATTCATTGGCTTCGGCGTGCTGGGTGCACTGTTCCCCTTCCACACGTGGAGCCCCGACGGCCACGCAAGCGCCCCCACCTCGGTGTCGATGCTTCACGCCGGCGTGCTTATGAAATTGGGAGGCTACGGCTGTTTCCGCGTTGCAATGTATCTGATGCCTCAGGCGGCCAACGACCTTGCTTGGATATTCATCATACTAACCACCGTGAGCGTCGTCTATGGTGCCCTGAGCGCAATCAGTCAGACCGACCTTAAATACATCAACGCATACTCATCGGTTAGCCACTGCGGCCTTGTGCTCTTTGCATTGCTTATGATGACCCGCACGTCGTGTACGGGCGCCATCTTGCAGATGCTCTCCCACGGACTTATGACGGCCCTCTTCTTTGCCCTCATTGGAATGATTTACGGTCGCACACACACGCGCGACATTCGTCAGATGCAAGGCCTTATGAAGATTATGCCCTTCTTGGCCGTGGGTTATGTGATTGCCGGTCTTGCCAATTTGGGACTTCCGGGCTTCAGTGGCTTTATTGCCGAGATGACAATCTTTGTCGGCTCGTTTATGGTCGATGACACCTTCCACCGCGTGGTAACCATAATAGCCTGCACCAGCATAGTTATTACCGCCGTATATATATTGCGCGTAGTGGGCAAGATACTCTATGGCGAGCCCGAGAACGAGGAGCATAAAAAGCTGACTGATGCAACGTGGGACGAGCGTTTCACAGTCATCTGCCTGATAATCTGCGTGGCAGGCCTCGGCATTGCGCCTCTGTGGGTGAGCAACCTCATCAACGACGGCGTTGGAGATATAATTACGAACCTAATCCCTTAAAACAGATATGAATTACTTGGAATTCTTCTCGATGCTGCCCGAAATTAGTCTGCTGACTATTTTCGTGATTATATTCATCTTCGACCTTATCGCCCCCACAGGCCGCGCACGACACTATTTTCACTCGTTTGTGTGCCTGCTGATGCCCGTGCAGATTGTAGCGTGTATGCTGAGCTGCGGCGAGGAGCAGACGCTCTTTGGCGGAATGTACTACACAAACAGTATGATTGCCTTTGTCAAGGCGATGCTCACATTCGGTAGCACAATAGTTCTTTTGCAGTCGCACAGTTGGCTGAAGCACACAACTAACACCTTCTACAAGCAGGGCGAGTTTTATATACTTATGCTCAGCACCCTTGTGGGAATGTTCTTTATGATAAGCGCACGCCATTTTCTGCTCTTCTTCATCGGAATGGAGCTTGCGTCGCTTCCTTTGGCCTGTCTTGTGGCATTCGATAAATACCGCCACCACTCGGCCGAGGCGGGTATTAAATATATCCTCAGTTCAATGTTTGCATCGGCCGTGATGCTCTATGGAATATCTTTCCTCTATGGAACGACCGGCACGCTCTATTTCGAGGATATGATTGCAGGCCTTAACAGCTCGGCAATGCAGATTTTCGCAATGGTGCTTTTCTGTGCAGGATTGGGATTCAAAATATCACTTGTACCCTTCCACCTGTGGACGGCCGACAGCTATCAGGGTGCGCCCACCGTTGTTACAGCCTATCTGTCGGTAATATCAAAGGGCGCGGCGGTGTTTACCCTCTTTGTTATTCTGACAAAGGTATTTGCACCTATGACCCGGGAGTGGCAGCTTATGTTGTACATAATGACTGTTGCCAGCATCACAATTGCCAACCTTTTTGCCATCAAGCAGAATAATCTGAAGCGCTTTATGGCCTTCAGCAGTATCTCGCAGGCGGGATACATTATGCTTGCCGTAATAAGCGGCACGGCTCAGGGAATGACCGCAATGGTATTCTATATTTTGGTGTATATTGTGGCCAACCTTGCCATATTCGGCATTTTGGAGGTGCTTGAGCAGAATAACGACCGCGTTGAGATTCAGCGCAGCCACTGCAACGGCCTTTATAAGACTAATCCCAAGCTGTCGTTCCTAATGACGCTGGCACTCTTCTCGCTTGCGGGAATACCGCCGTTCGCTGGCTTCTTCAGCAAATTCTTTGTCTTTATGAGCGCATTCGACGCAGGCTTCTGGGTACTTGTGTTCATCGCCCTTATAAACACCGTAATCTCGCTCTACTACTATCTGCTCATTGTTAAGGCAATGTATATCGAGAAGAACGATAATCCCATCCCTGCTACCAAGAGCGACAATTTCACCCGAGCAAGCCTCGCAGTCTGTCTGTTGGGAATTGTACTGCTTGGTATTTGCAGTATTGCCTACACAAGCATCGAGAATTTGTCTTTCTAAGAAGAGACAGTCTTGCTAATATACAGCGGCTGCATACACAAAAGGTATGCAGCCGCTGTTGTTGTATCAGTGTTATAAAATATATGAATTATAATCACTCGACGAGCTTAACGGCCGACAAGGCACATTGGTTGCGCAACCACTTTCGGTAACAAGAAAAAGACAATTATTGAACCATTGATGGCTCAGTATCAAAAAGGTGTGGTCGAGATTACTCTATTTATCACCCTCTCGGAATATTTCTGCGGCTATTCTCTCTTTCACTTTATACTTTAGGACTTAGAAGCTGTTTAAATTTCTAAAGATATTTTTTGTATATTGGAAGCTGTTATTTCGTTGTTTTTTATGTTCAAAAATGTCTGTTTCCTTCTTTTTCTCGGTTACGTAGCCCGCTACGCGCCCTACAAAAAATAATAAAA
>JAFQVS010000055.1 GCA_017407905.1 Bacteroidaceae bacterium
GTGGGCCATCTAGGGCTTGAGATTTTTTCGGGCGAGCCCTCAACAACACGTGTCTCGTAGAGACCCATCGACTTCGTTGTTTGCTGTCGGCGTAGCCGGTGCAAACGAATAGAACGAAGGAGATAACCGTAGGTGAAAGCCCTACAATAAAACAGAGAACCGCGAATGCGATTCTCTGTAAGTGGGCCATCTAGGGCTTGAACCTAGGACCTCCAGATTATGAGTCTGTTGCTCTAACCAACTGAGCTAAAAGCCCGAGTATCTCTTTACTATTGAAATACGTTGCAAAGTTAGTGCTTTTTACTATACTTTGCAAGTTTTTTGAATAAAAAATATGTTAAACCCCTTTTAATTTCGGTTTAACGAAATTAAAAGGGGTGGGGTGTTTTTGTATCCGGCCTCTTCAATAGCGGGAATCTCTATCAGAAAGAGTGGGGCTGTTGTGGGCCTCTTTATCGGTTTTTAATTGGTCGATTGGTTGTTTATTTGTATCGCATCCAACGCCATAATTCCTTGAACGAGGGTTTTTTACCGTGCATAAGTATTCCCACGCGGTATATTTTGGCGGCTCCCCACACTGTTACGGCGAATGTTGCGTACAGTAGCAGCAGCGATACGATAATCTCCCAAGCGGGGATGTCGTAGGGGATGCGGGCCATCATCACAATGGGTGAGGTGAGGGGGAACATCGAGCACCAAAAGGCGATGGGCGAGGTGGGGTCGTTTATTACGGTTACCATAATTATGAGGCTCAGGATTATGGGCAGGGTGATGGGCAGCTGTAACTGCTGTGCGTCCTGCGCGTTGTCAACAGCCGAGCCTGCCGCGGCGAACATTGCGGCGTACAGCAGGAAGCCGCCTACCATAAACAGTAGCAGTGTGGCGCATATTTTCATCAGATAGCCTACGTCGGTGAGTGTAAGCAGGGCTTGCAGAAGGTCGATGTCGGCGTCGGGGGCGACGCTGCCTGCTTCGGCGCCTTGTTGCATCATTACGAGGGCTGCCGTGATGTCATCGGGCAGCAGTGAGGGCACGAGGAAATATCCTGCCACGAAGATTATCACAAGCCATATTAGTATCTGTACGACGGCTACGCTGGCAACGCCTAAAATCTTGCCCAGCATCATCTGGAAGGGGCGCACCGAGGATACCATCACTTCGAGTACGCGGTTGTTCTTCTCTTCGATTACCGATTGCATCACCATTGCTCCGTAGATTATGAGGAACATATAGAGCATAAAGCTCAGTACGTAAGCAATTACGGTGGCTACAATGGACGAGGAGGCTTGGTCGGCCTGCTTGTCGTCAGTGCTGTCGCTGTCGTTCTTGAAGGATTGCAGGGCTATTTTTGTCTCAATCTGTGCGAGTATCTGCGGCAGATTTTCGATGTTGTACATCTTGAGTTTTTCGGCCTCTATGATGGATTCTATCTGCGAGCAGATGTTTGTCTCGGTGCTTATGCCGCCGGGGGAGTTTGTGTATAGTCGTGCGGCTGTGGGATTGCTTAGAATGTCGCTCCCAATGTGCAGGATGGCAAAGTAGGCGTCGGCGGGGAGCTTGCGCACTGCGTCGAGGGGAATGTCGAGTGTTTGGAATTGCAGCTCTTCGTTGCTTTGCAGCTTGGGGGCTACAATGCCGCTCTCGTCAACCACGGCTATTTGCTTGGTCTCGCCGCCCGAATAGCTCATTATGAGTGCGGGGGCCACCATAAGGGCTATCATCAACAGGGGGGTGAGCAGGGTGGTTATTATGAATGATTTTTTACGCACGCGTTCGTTAAATTCGCGGCCTATGATTATTCCTATTTTGCTTTTCATACTTTCTTGATGGTTATATGAGTTTACAATGTGCCGTTGACGGCGCGGATGAAAATGTCGTTCATCGAGGGGATGAGCTCGCGGAACGAGCGCAGATTGACGCTCTCGTTGGCGGCCGATATTACGCTGCGCAGCTGTGCGTCGTCGGCAATATGTATCTTGATGCTGCTGTAGCCTGTGAGCGAGGGGTTGCTCTCCATTATTTCGCATCTGTTGCCAATGGCTCCGAGGAGTGTGGCCTCGTCGCCGCGATAATCGAGCTCGAAGGTGTTTGCTCCGTGGCGGTGGCGTATCTCCTTGACGTTGCCCGAGAGTATGTTGCGCGACTTGTTTATGAGGGTGATGTGGTCGCATATCTCCTCGACCGACGACATATTGTGGGTGGAGAATATGATGGTTGCGCCCTTGTCGCGCAGCTCCAGAATCTCGCTCTTTAGAAGGTTGGCGTTTATGGGGTCGAAGCCCGAGAAGGGCTCGTCGAAGATGAGTAGCTTGGGGCTGTGCAGTATGGTGGTGATAAATTGTACCTTTTGGGCCATTCCTTTGGATAGCTCATCGACGCTGCGGTTCCACCAATCGCTTATCTGGAATTTGTCGAACCACTCTTTCAGACGCTTGGTGGCCTCGCTGTGTGTGAGCCCTTTGAGGCGGGCAAAGAATATTGCCTGCTCGCCCACTTTCATCTTTTTGTATAGTCCGCGCTCCTCGGGCATATATCCTATGCTGTAAATGTCGTCGGCTGTTATAGGGTGCCCGTCGAAGAGTACGCGTCCGCTGTCGGGAGCGGTGATGCGGTTGATAATGCGCAGAAGCGTGGTCTTTCCGGCTCCGTTGGGCCCTAAGAAGCCGTATATTGAGCCTTGCGGGATTGTCAGCGATACGTCGTCGAGCGCCTTGTGGTTGGCGAAACTCTTGCTGACATTTTCAATTTGCAGTATGTCCATTTTTTTTGTAAAATTTTAGGATGCAATTATACGCATTTTTCCTATTATTGAATTGCAATAAAGTGCCTAAATTTTTATTTTTTTAACTAAATTAACTGTTGGGGTGTCTCCTTATGGTTCGTTTGTCTCAAAATTTAGTGCCTTGCTGTGTGATATTTGCCCGTTTGTGCGTATCTTCGCAGGGTAAATGTATTTTTATATATGGATAAGAAGGTTCTTATATTTGACTTGGGAGGCGTACTGCTGGATATTCACATTGAGCGCTCTTTCGGGGCGCTGCTTGCATTGGGAATGGACGCGACGCTGCTGAGCGAGAAGCGTTGTCTTATGGATGAGATGATACAGCGTTACGACCGTGGCGACGTCTCGACGGCCGATTTTTATGCTTACATTGCCGAGGCGCTGCCCGAGGGGGTGCGCTCGCTGCCCGAGGAGGAGCTCTACGAGCGTCTGCACGATATTTGGAATATGATGATTGGCTCTTTCGCGCCCGATAAATTAAAGTGCCTCGGCGCGCTGCGCGATAAGGGGCACAGGATTCTGATGCTCAGTAACACTAACGAGGGGCATTGGGAGGGGATAGAGCGCCTCTTCCGCCTCGCGACGGGAAAGGCTGTGGGCGACCTTTTCGACGGCCTTTATCTGTCGTACGAGATGCGTATGCGTAAGCCCGAGCCCGAGATTTTTCTCTCTCTGCTCAGAAACGAGGGGGTCGAGCCGTCGGATTGTATCTTCTTCGACGACCTTGAGGAGAATTGCGAGGCTGCCCGCAGCGTGGGCATCGAGGCGGTGCTTATGCAGCGCAACGCCTTGTGGGACACTCTGCCTGTGTGAATGAGAGATGGAGATTTTTACCGATATTGACAGTTTGGGCACCCGTGCGACGGCCGTTACTGTGGGCTCGTTCGACGGGGTGCACCGCGGACACGTTGCGATGCTGGCCGAGGCTCGCTCTCGGGCCGCCGAGCGGGGGCTGCCGCTTACGGTGGTTACCTTTGCGCGTCATCCTCGGGAGCTCTTTTCGGGGTCGGAGGCGCCGTTTCTGCTCTGTTCGTCGGACGATAAACTATCGCTGATTGAGCGCACCGGGGCCGACGCTTGTCTGCTTTTGCCGTTCGACCGTGCGATGGCCTCGCTCACTGCGCGCGAGTTTATGCACGATATTTTGCTGCAAAGAATGGGCGCGCGACTTTTGGCTGTGGGTTACGACCATAGCTTCGGACGCCCGCAGGCCGGCGAGGGCATCGAGCAGTATGTGCAGTATGGACGGGAGATGGGCATTGAGGTCGTCAGAATGCACCCCTACGCGCCCGATGGCTGCAAGATTAGCTCGTCGCGCGTGCGCGGCTCTCTTGCCGCGGGCGACGTCGAGGCGGCGGCGCATCTGCTGGGGCGTAACTATTCGTTGCAGGGACGTGTGGTGCACGGCGAGGCCTTGGGGCGTCGTCTGGGCTTTCCGACGGCTAATATAGCCCCGCTCGAACCGTTGCAACTGCTGCCTCTCGACGGTGTTTACGAGTGCGTGATATATGTGCGAAATATGTGCCTCCGAGGGGTGATGAACGTCGGTTGCAGGCCCACGGTGAGCGGTGCGGCGCGTACAATAGAGGTGTTTATCATTGGGTTCGAGGGGGATATTTACGGCGAGCCTGTGAGGGTGGAGTTTGTGCGCCGTCTGCGCGGCGAGCGTCGCTTTGCGGGGCTCGACGACCTGCGCTCGCAGATTCAGGCCGATGTACGCCGTGTGAATGAAAAAGAGTAAAGTAATAATGTAATAAAGAAAAAAGTATTATGTCAAAAGAACTATTATCGACAGTGCTTAGGGTGGTGAAGCTGCCACTCTATTATATGCTGTATCAGGGAGTATTTTCTGTGGTTGCAATGATTGTTGCCTACTGTGTGGCAATAGCCAGCGGCCTTATAACCCAAGAAATGTTGCTTGCAGGCGATTCTGCGGCTGTTATGTCGGCCCTTCCGCAGAGTTATATGGTGTGGGCAATCTCGGGCGGATTGTTTGTTTCGGCTGCCTTTATGTTGTGGCATCTTATCTTTTGGGGTTATTTCTCGTTTGGGAAAGAGCCTTTTCGTCAGGTGCCGGGCAAGGTGATGCTACTGTGTGTTCTGCTTATTTTCGCCTCGATGTTTGCGTTCAATATCCTTGCCGAGGAGCTTGGACTACCCGACACGCTTGCCGAGACACTGCAACAAGTATCTAATAATGTTCTGGGCTGCGTAAGTATTGCGGTGCTTGCTCCCATATTGGAGGAGGTGCTTTTCCGCGGTGCCATTCAGGGCTATCTGATGCGCAAATATAATCCGACGGTGGGAATTGTGGTGGCCTCGGCTATATTCGGACTTATTCATATGAATCCCATTCAGATTTTTTATGCCTTTTTCTTGGGGCTGATTTTCGGTTGGATATATTATCGCACACGCAGCCTTATGCCTGTGGTTATTGGCCACGTGCTTAATAATTCGCTTGCGGCTGCGAGTATGATTCTCGCGGGTGCCGAAGAAGAGGAGGAGGCTCTTATGTCAATGGCCGAGAAGGGTGCCATCGTGCTTGCGGCCGTGGTGGCTGCTTTTGTGCTTATGCGCCTTATTGGTCGTATGCTTCCGGCTGTTCCCAAGCCGTGGCGCGGGGTGGGCGAGTGTGAGCCCGAGGGCTGCGAGAATATCTGATTGCGGGCCGATTGTGATTCTTGTCGGGTGGGTGCTCTTTTGTGTGCGCCTGCCCGATATTTTTTTTTGTTTAGAAGAGGGTATTATAGCTCTTTAATTCTGCTCTGAGTGCTTTTGAGGATGTTCTGCACAGAGTATCGAGCAGGGCCCAGAAACGGGGGCTGTGGTTCATTTCGACGGTGTGGCACAGCTCGTGCCTCAGCACATAGTCGATGAGCTGTTGCGGCAGTAGCACAAGGTAGCTGCTGAGGCTTATGGTGCCGCGACTGCTGCAACTGCCCCAGCGTGTGTGGCTGCTGCGTATGGTGCAGCTTGTGTAGTGCATATTATGTTGTGCGGCCAATTGTGCAAGGCGTGCGGGCAGTGTCTCTTTGGCGCGGTGTGTGAGGGCGGCATTTATTGCGCTACGCAGTTTCTGCTGTGTGGCCTCGTCCTCGAAATTAAGTGTGGCGGGATAGTGGAGGGTGTATGCTCCGCTGCTACCCGTGAGCCTGAGAGAGCGCACGGGGCTCTGTTGCAGCCTCAGACTGAAGCTCTCGGCCTCTATTGTGAATCTCTTTTGTATGCTCCTCTCGGGGATATTGCTCTGTTGCTCTTTGAGCTTGCTGCCGTGTGCAGTGAGGGCATTCTCGACATCTTTTTTTGTGGCAAATGGGGGCAGTGTGATATATATTGCATCGCGACGCGCACGCAGAATCATTCGGCGTGCGCGTGCGTTGTGTGTGATTATTATCGTACCCCACTCGGGGTGCAGAATTGTGCTTCTCTTCTGCTGCATTATGCTATTATGTGTGTGCCCGATTGCCCGTCTATTGCGTCGGCTTTTGTGATAATGACGCGGCTGACGCCTCCAGCAAGGGCTGCAAAGGCGTTGTCAATCTTGGGAATCATCCCGCCGCTTATGGTGCCGTCGGCAAGTAGTTCTCGGTAGCTGTTGCTGTCTATCAGAGGGATGAGGCTTGTGGCGTCGTCGGGACGGCGCATTACTCCGGGGTGCTCGAAGCAGTAGGTGAGGGTTACGTCGAAATAGGGGGCGAGGGCTTTTGCCGTCTCCGAGGCTATTGTGTCGGCGTTGGTGTTCAGAAGGTTGCCTTTGCCGTCGTGTGTGAGGGGGGCCATAATGGGTACTATGCCCTCGTCGATGAGCTTGGCGAGCATTGCTCCGTCGGCGCTGTCAACGTCGCCCACAAAGCCCCAATCGACCTCTGTGGCCTGACGCTTGTGTGCGCGCAGCACGTTGCAGTCGGCGCCTGTAAGGCCTAAGGCGTTTATGCCGCGTGCCTGCAAGCCTGCTACTATATTCTTGTTGACGAGGCCTCCATAGACCATTGTTACAACCTCTAATGTGGCGGCGTCGGTGATGCGGCGTCCATCGACCATACGGCTCTCGATGCCCAGCTTTCCGGCGATGCGGGTGGCCGAGCGTCCGCCGCCGTGGATGAGCACTTTGTGCCCCTCGATGGCTGCGAAACGGTCGAGGAGGCTCTGAAGGCTCTCGCTCTCTTCGACAATTTTACCGCCTACTTTTATTACTGTTATCTTCTTTTTCATCAATAGTCAAGGTAGGTGTAACCGTATAGTCCCGAACGGTAGTTCGAGAGAAACTCTTTGCCCTCGTCGAGGCTGATGCGACCCTCTTTCACGGCGCTTGTTACCCAGCGTTCGAGGGTGCGGACGAGCTTGCGTGCGTCGTACTGTACGTAGTCGAGTACGTCGGCAATCGTCTCGCCGTCGATGATTTTCTCGATGTTGTAGCCGTCGTCATCGACGCTTATGTGAACGGCGTTTGTGTCGCCGAAGAGGTTGTGCATATCGCCCAGAATCTCTTGGTAGGCGCCCACGAGGAACACTCCAAGATAGTACGATTCGTTCGATTTTACCCGGTGCACTTTCAGTGTGTCGGCCTTGCTGCTGTAATTGATAAAGTCGGTTATCTTGCCGTCGCTGTCGCAGGTCATATCCTGTATGGTGCAGCTGCGGTCGGGGCGCTCGTCCAGACGGTGTATGGGCATTATGGGGAAGAATTGGTCTATTCCCCAGCTGTCGGGAAGGCTCTGGAATAGCGAGAAATTGCAGAAGTATTTGTCGGCCAACAGCTTGGGCAGCTTGCGAAAATCGTCGGGCACGTGCTTCATATTCTTTGCCAATGTCTGAATCTCGCGTGTGATGCTCCAGAACATACTCTCAATTTGTGCGCGGGTTTTTAAATCGACAATGCCGTGGCTGAAGAGCTCAAGGGCCTCTTCGCGTATCTGCTGGGCGTCGTGCAGCGCTTCGAGCATTGTGCGCTGGTCGAGCTCGCACCATATTTTGTATAGCTCTTTGGCAAGGTCGTGGTCGCCGGCTGCCACCTCCCAATCTTCGTCCATCTGTGGCAGGGCGGCTGTCTCTAATACCTCGAATACGAGTACGGCGTGGTGGGCCGATACCGAGCGTCCGCTCTCGGTGATGATATTGGGATGGGGGATATTGTTTTTGTCGGCTGCATCGACGAATGTAAAGACGGCGTCGTTGACGTACTCTTGTATGGAGTAGTTGACGCTGCTCTCGCTGCTCGACGAGCGTGTGCCGTCGTAATCGACGCCGAGGCCGCCGCCAATGTCGGTAAATTCTACCTCGTAGCCCAGCTTGCGCAGCTGTACGTAGAATTGCGAGGCTTCGCGCAGGGCGGTTTTTATGTGGCGTATGCGGGTTACCTGACTGCCTATGTGGAAATGTATTAGTTTGAGGCAGTCTTTTATGTCGTACTTTTCGAGTATTTCGAGGGCCTCTAAGAGCTCGCTTGATGTGAGGCCGAATTTGCTTGCGTCGCCACCGCTCTCTTCCCATTTGCCGCTGCCCTCGGAGGCCAGCTTGATGCGTATGCCTATATTGGGGCGCACGCCTAAGCGACGGCCTATCTTGGCGATGCGTTTAAGCTCGTTGAGCTTCTCGACCACAAGGAAAATGCGGCGACCCATCTTCTGTGCAAGAAGGGCCAGCTCGATGTAACTGTCGTCTTTGTAGCCGTTGCAGATGATGAGTGAGTTGCTGTCGGCGTTCATTGCAATTACGGCGTGAAGCTCGGGCTTCGAGCCTGCTTCGAGACCGATATTGTACTTTTTGCCGTGGCTCATAATCTCCTCGACAACGGGGCGCATCTGATTGACCTTTATTGGATAGACGATGAAATTCTCGGCTTTATAGTTGTACTCCTCGGATGCTATCTTGAAACAGCCCGATATTTTCTCGATGCGGTTGTCGAGAATGTCGGGGAAGCGGATGAGGACGGGGGCGGCTACGTCGCGCAGCTGTAACTCGTCCATTAGTTGTTTTAAATCGACTGATACTCCGTCTTTCTTGGGGGTAACTGCTACGTTGCCCTCTTCGTTTATGCTGAAATACGAGGCTCCCCAACCTTTTATGTTGTAAAGCTCTTCCGAGTCTTCAATGCGCCATTTTCTCATTTGACTGTAATGTTAATTGGTTATTGAATGGTGTGTTTCTCAGGGTATTGTGCCGTGTGTGGTGGCGTTGTCGAATGGTATCTCTTTTATGAATTTATCTACCGAGCCGGCTATCTGGCTGCGGTCTTCGAGCTTGTCGGCAACAAAGGTGTATGCGGCCTTTTTGTAGTGGGGGGCACGCTTGGCGAGCTGCTCGTCGATGAATGTGCGCAGCTCGTCGTCGCTCTTCTCTTTTATGAGCGGACGTTTGGCGCGGGCAATGCTCAGGCGTATGAACAGTCGCTCAAGGGGAACGTCAAGATAGACGGTGGTGCCCTGACGGTTCATATAGTCGATATTGTCGAAGAAGCAGGGGGTGCCGCCGCCGGTGGATATTACTACATCCTCGAACTCGGCTACCTCGTGCAGCATACGTTGCTCTATGAGGCGGAAGCCCTCCTCGCCCTTCTCGGCAAAAATCTGTGATATGCTCTTGCGGAAGCGCTCCTCGATGTAAAGGTCGAGGTCGATGAATTGCAGCTTGAGCTCTCGGGCGAGGGCCTGTCCGAGTGTGGTCTTGCCGGCACCCATATATCCTATGAGTATTATGCGTGTCATTCTTTTTTCTTTGTGTAGCGTTTATGACTTTTGGCTGCGCTCTTGCCGCTCTCGTCGCTTTTGTTTATTATCTCCATACACTCCTCAAGCGTCAGATTGGCGGGAACGACGCCTTTAGGCAGTTTGTAGTTGCTCTTTTTGTAGCAGATGTATGGGCCGAAGCGTCCGTTGAGTACCTGAAGCTCGGGCTCTTGGTCGAAGCTCTTTATTATCTTCTCGGCGTCGGCTTTGCGCTTGTCGGCTATCAGGCTGCCGGCCTCGTCGAGGGTTATTGTCATCGGGTCGTGGCTCTTGGGCAGTGATATATATGTGTTGCCTATCTTTATATAGGGACCGAAGCGTCCGGCGCCGATGGTTACGGCCTCGCCCTCGTATTCGCCCAGCGTGCGCGGCAGCCCGAAGAGGTCGAGCGCCTCGGCAAGGGTTATTGTTTCGAGTGTCTGTCCGGGCTTCATCTGGGCAAAGCGGGGCTTCTCGTCGTCGCTTGCCGAGCCTATCTGCACGATGGGGCCGAAGCGTCCTATCTTTACCGATACGGGCTTGCCGCTGGCGGGGTCGTTGCCCAAAATGCGCTCGCCCACTTTGTGCTCGGTCTTTGTTTGTAGGATGCTCTCTATCTGCGGCTCAAATTCGGCATAAAACTCTTTTATGGGGCCCACCCACTCTTTCTTGCCGTCGGCAATGTCGTCGAAGTCTTTTTCGACGGTGGCGGTGAAATTGTAGTCCATAATCTCGGGGAAATACTCCAAGAGAAAATCGTTCACTACGATGCCAATGTCGGTGGGCATTAGTTTCTGTTTTTCGGCGCCGACGGTCTCTTTGCCGTGCTTGGCGCTTATTTTACTGCCTTTCAGGGTGAGTATGTCGAAATTGCGTGTGGTGCCTGTCTTGTTGCCCTTCTCGACATATTCGCGCTGTTGTATGGTGCTGATTGTGGGGGCGTAGGTCGAGGGGCGGCCGATGCCAAGCTCTTCGAGCTTGCGTACGAGGCTGGCCTCGGTGTATCGCGGCGGGTGCTGTGTGAAG
The DNA here is from genome assembly GCA_017407905.1 of Bacteroidaceae bacterium. Lineage (GTDB taxonomy): Bacteria > Bacteroidota > Bacteroidia > Bacteroidales > Bacteroidaceae > HGM04593. The sequence goes on from JAFQVS010000055.1 coordinate 10,513, forward strand.
CGCTCGGTGGCGGTTATCTCAATGGGGACGAGCCTCTCGCCTTTGCTCACTGCGGGCAGGATGGCTGTGTCGGGGTTGCTCTCGTCGTCGGTCGATTCGCGATAGACGTGCAGGAAGCCGTCGAACACTGTTACCTCGCCTGTTGCGACGAAGGTCTCTTCGTGTCCGCTTATTGAGATGTTTACGATTGTTTTTTCGACGAGCGCGTCGGCCATTTGTGAGGCGATGGTGCGCTTCCAGATGAGCTCGTAGAGGCGCTTCTCGGGGATGCTGCCCTCGATTGAGGTGTTCTCCATATATGTGGGGCGGATGGCCTCGTGGGCCTCCTGTGCACCCTTTGAGCTTGTCGAGTATTTGCGGGTCTTAAGATATTCGCTGCCGTAGGTGTCGGTGATGACCTTTTTGCCGGCGCCTATGCAGAGCGACGATAGGTTGACCGAGTCGGTACGCATATAGGTGATGTATCCGCTCTCGTAGAGGCGCTGGGCAATCATCATTGTCTGCGATACGGTAAAGTGCAGCTTGCGGGCGGCCTCTTGTTGCAGGGTGGATGTGGTGAAGGGGGCGGCGGGGCTCTTTTTCAGGGGCTTTGTGCTTACATCCTCGATGCTGAATTGTGCTCCGACGCACGATTTTAGGAACGCTTCGGCCTCTTCGCGTGTCTTGAAGCGCTTCGAGAGCTCTGTGGGCAGGCGGCGTGCCTCGCCGTTGCTCTCGGGGAGCTCGAAGAGGGCTGTTACGCGGTAGCCCGACTCGCTGACGAAATTGTTAATCTCGCGCTCGCGCTCGACGATGAGGCGCACGGTTACCGACTGTACGCGTCCGGCCGAGAGGGCGGGCTTTACCTTGCGCCACAGTACGGGCGATAGCTTGAAGCCTACCAAGCGGTCGAGCACGCGGCGGGCCTGCTGTGCATAAACAAGGTTGGTGTCAATGTCGCGCGGATTCTCGATGGCGTTCAGAATGGCACTTTTGGTAATCTCGTGGAACACAATGCGCTTGGTCTTTTGCGCTTCGAGCCCGAGCACGGTGAAAAGGTGCCAGCTGATGGCCTCTCCCTCGCGGTCTTCATCGGACGCCAACCACACTGTATCGGCCTTTTGTGCTTCGTTGCGCAACGAGGCTACCAACTTTTGCTTCTCGGCGGGTATCTCATATTCGGGCTCGAATGTGTCGGTGTTTATGCTAAATTCTTTCTTTTTAAGGTCGCATATATGTCCGTAACTCGACATTACCTTGTACTCTTTTCCAAGGAATTTTTCTATTGTTTTTGCCTTTGCAGGCGACTCTACAATAACTAAATTCTTTTGCATATTCTTTGTCTATTTTGCGGCAAAAGTAGAAAAGTTTCTTGTATATCAAATGCTATTTCCTGAAAAAAACTTATGCTGACGTCTGCTGCAATACCTTAAAATAATATATTATTTTATTTAGGTGCAATTTTTTTTGTTCTTTAAAAGTTGATGGCGGCTCCGGCCATAATATTTGCGCCTTGTGCCGTGTAGCCCGGATAAATTTCATATTCGCTGCTTAGGATGTTGTTGCCCCTTACGAAAATGTTTATCTGTTGGTGCAGACGGTAGCTGATGCTTGCTTCGAGGCTGTTCTTGGGGTCGATGCGCTCATCCTCGCGTCCCTCGGTGTATGCGGTGAATGTATAGCCTACGTTGGCATAGAGCCCCTCGATGATGCGTGCGCGGGCTGCGAGGCCTGCCGTAAGCATCGGCTTGTACATCAGATAGGCATCGTCCTTGTTGCATCCCTGGTGGTCGTATCTGACGTCGGCCTCGACGTCGAGCCATCCTCCAAAGTCGTACCCTGCCTTAAGGCCTGCGTAAATGTCGCGCGAGTCGGCCTGTGTGAAGCCTGTGAATATCACTCCGTTGGCGCCCACTGTGGGCATAAGGTCGTCGATGGTGTATGAGTATCCTACGTAGAGGTTGGCCGATAGCGCTCCGAGCTTGGTGCGCAGGCCGGCCGAAATGTCGCAGAGGTTGTACGATGGGGTGTATTGCTTGAACCCGGGGATATAATGCCAATAGGGCGAGAGGGCTTCGAGTGCCTCGAACGAGGCGGCCCTGCGGCCGCCCGTGGCTGCTGCGTAGAGTGTTATTTTGTCTGTGAGCGGCCCCTCGATGCCGAGGTCGGGGGCAACGGCCAGAAAAGCGCTTCCGGCGGTTACAATATCGGCGTGAAGGCCCACGCGGGCTTTCCAATCGCCTAAACGCAGATTGCCTGCGGGGTTCATACGTATAAGGGTGTAGTTGCTGTAACGGTCGTGTATGCCGGGGCCGTCGTCGGGCTTTAGGGCGCTGTTGTAGAGGAAGGCGTCAATGTCGAGCTTACCCTCGATGCTGCGCAGAATATTATAGGGGAGCTCGTAGCGCAGCGAGCCACCGGCACGCAGACGATTCTCGGCGATGCGCTGGGCTGTCGAGGCGCTGTATTTGCGTCCGCTCAGTGTAATTCCCGCGTAGGCGTTGTAAGAGAGGGCGCCGATGCTTCTTGAGGCTGCCTTTGCCAAAAGGGTGTACGAGGCGCTATTCTGCTTGTCGGTGGCATCGGGCAGGGGGTAGCCTGTGGGCAGATAGTTGAATACGCGGTTCTTAAAATCGGCCTCGACGCCAAGCGAGAGATTGTCGAATAGGTGTGTGTAGTCGGCGTTTATCCACGTTGTGAAGAAGCGTGAGTCCCACTCGCCCTCGCCGCTCTCGATGCTTGTGTCGAACCCATCCATCGAACCTATTATATTTACTTGGTCGCGGCGGCCTATATTCAGGCGGTAGCTTGCCTTAAGGTCTAAATTGTTGCCCGTGCCGTAGCCTGCGCGTGCGTATCCGGGGAGCCTGCTCTCTTGTGTGGGGAGCACGTCTTTTATATTGCGCTCCGAGACGAAGCGTCCGAAGGGCTCGCCCTTTTGCGAGAAGATAAGGTCGATGGGGGTGTAGTCGGAGGGAATCTCTATCTGCGGAGTAAAGCCCATCTTTGTGGCTTTTACAACTACCGGGGCATAGTCGTTCTCGACCTGTATCACTGCGCCTATTGTGTCGTTCTGTGCCAATAGGGTGCCTGCCGTAAGCATTAGTGCCGATAATATGGTGTATCTTTTCATTTTTTTCTCTTTTATTTAAGATGGTTGATTGATTCTGTTTACTCGTGTGCTTGGCTCTCGGCTGCCGATAGCTTTTGCAGGCGCTCGTTTATGAGTGAGGCAATGTCGTCGTTGCCGCTGTAATTGTTCTGTAACGACAGAAGATATTGCTTGGCTTCCATATTGCGGCCTTGTGCCATATAAAGGTCGGACAGAAGCACAAAGCTGCGGGCCATCCAATAGGCGTGCGGGGTGCCTGTCTCGATGTAGTTGAGAATCTCTTGCTCGCACTCTTGGTGGCTGTTGTTGTCGAACAGATATTGAGCCAGAAGGTATTTTGCTTCGGCTCCCTGCTTGGTGCGTGTGTCGGTTGCCAATCTCTTTAGGTCGGCGGCGGCCTTTGCACCCTCGCCCGAGGCTAATAGGGCCTTGGCGCGTGTGTGCAGTGCCTCGCGCTCCCACTCGGGCGAAAGATTGCCTGCGCTCAGAAGCTCGCTTGCTGCCTCGATGGCGTCGTTGCCGAGGCCGAGGGCCGAGGCGCAGCGCATAATGTTCATTCGGCAGGCGCGGCGACGCTCGTCGTTGTCGGTCTTTGCGGCTAACTGTTTGTATAGCTCGATGGCCTTGTCGTGTCGGCCGGCCTTAAAATGTATGTCCGAGGCGAGCGCCATTGCATCCTCGCTGTATTTGTTGTCGGGGAAGGCTATTACCTGCTCGAAGTGCTTGAGGGCCTCGTTCACAGCTTTTTTGTTGTAGTAAATTACTCCAAGATAGTAGTGGCTGTCGAGGGTGAATGAGCCCTCGGGGAACTCTTTCAGATAGTCGCTGAAGGCCTTTGTGGCGTCGTCGTATCGCTGGCGGCTGTAGATGCGCTCGGCGGCGGCGTAGGTGAGTGTGTCGCGCTCGCTGCTCTCGACGGCTTTCATTCCCGGGGTCGAGGCGGCAAACTCGGTAAACTCTTTTATCTTGCCCTGCTCGACGTATATGTTCTTAAGGTCTTGTGCGGCCAATTGTGCCTCTTCGCTGTGGGGATATTTTTGGATTATCTGTTTGTAGGCGGCGATGGCTTTTGAGATGTTGCCCTCTTGATTGTAGATGATGGCTGTCTCGGCGGCGGCGCGGCGGGCGAGCGAGCTCTCGGGGTAGAGCTTTATGAGCTTCTCGAATGCTTCGATGGCCTCGCGGTTCTCTTCGAGTGCAACGTGCGAGCGTCCAATCTCGTATAGCGATTGCTGGGCGTAGTTGCTCTGCGGGTAGCTTTCGAGCAGTGTTTGCAGGGTCTTTACTTTGGCGCGATAGTCCTTTGAGAGGCCTTGTGTGAGCGCGGCGCGATAGAGTGAGTAGTCGCTGTGGGCGCGGTCGGTCTGGGCGGCCTTTTGGTAGAATTGGTCGGCCTGTGTGTAGTCGCGGTTGTAGAAGTGGCAGTCGCCTATGCGATTGTAGGCGTCGGCGCGTTGTGCTGTTTTTGAGGCGGGGGCGCTCTGAAGGTAGCGGCCGAATGTCTGCGCTGCCTCGTTGTAATTCTGTTGCTGGAATTGTGTGTAGGCAAGGCCGTAGAGGGCATCGGCGGCGTTGCGCTGTCCTATTGAGAGGACGGCGTTGTAGTCGGCGGCTGCGGCATTGTAATTTTGGAGATTATAGTAGGCCTCGCCTCGCCAATAGAGGGCGTCGCTGTGTGTCGGACGGCTGTAACGCGAGAGGCTGAGCGAGCGGTTCATATAGTCTATTGAGGCGCGCATATTGTTGTCGATGAACGACTGTACGCCCAAGCGGTAGAGGATATTTTGCTTTGCGCCTAAAATCTCGGCCGAGGGGTGCTCGATTTTCTCTATTGATTGCAGGGCTGTGTCGTAGTTGCGAGTGTTCATATATACCTCGACAAGGTAATCCTCGACCTTTGAGACGTGGGGCGATTGGGGATATTCGTTTAGGAAGCGCTCGAATACTTTGACGCTCTCGGCAAAGGGCGAGTAGCGTGTCTGGTGTATGCACAGGGCGTAGTTGTAGAGCGCCTCTTCGCGTATCTTGCTGTCGTGGTTCATCGCTGCGGCCTGCTCGAATGCCAAGCGGGCCTTAGCCGTGTCGTTGAGCTTGAGCGCAATAATTCCCAGATGCAGATAGGAGTTTTGTGTTATTGCGTCGTCGGCGTTGGTGCATTGGTCGAAATAAGGGGTAGCCTCGTTGTATTTGCCTGTGTTGAAGAGGCTCATCGCCAATTGGTACGAGGCTATGCGCTGAGGCTCGTCGCACAGCTGCATATACTCGCCAAGCGGCGCGACGGCCTCGGCGTAACGACGCTGCCCGTAGAGGGCTGCTCCCAAAATGTGGCGCATAGGGGTGCCCTGCTTGAGTGCGCTGTTGTATTCGAGGAAAAGGCGTGCGAGCTTTTCGGCGCGGACATTTTCGCCCCGCTTAAGGTAGATTCCCGCAAGATAGTAGGGCACTTCGAGATAATATTTGTCGTCCATCTCTATTGACTTAAAGCCTTCGTAGGCCGGGTCGAGGCGCTCGTTGTAGTAGTCGATGGCTGCAATGTGGAAGATGGCGTCGCTGCGGTAGTATTTTCCCGTCGCTTTTATGCCGTTGAGTATGTTGAGGGCAATTTCTGTATCGCCCGCCTCTTGTGCGGTCAGAGCATAGTGCAGGCGGATGCGCTCGTTCTCTTTTGCTTCGAGGCGCTCAAGGTCGGCGCTCTTGAACCAATCGTATGCTTGGGCAAAATTACGCGAGTAGTAGTAAGACTCGGCAATATAGGCCGAAAGAATGGGACGCTTGGCGCTCTCGGGGTAGTCGGTGAGATATTGGAGCATAAGGGCGCGGCCGTCGAGGCTGTTGGTCTCGAATGTGGCCACGGCGCGTATGTAGTCGGCCTCTTGACGCTCTCGGCTGTCGAGTGTGGAATATTCTATGCGCGACAATAGCGTGAGGGTGGTTGGATACTCTTTTTCGCTCATCAGACGGCGCGTCTCTTTCAGCAGCCATTGGTTGCTGTCGGTGGCTGTTGTCTGTGCCGTGGCTGTAAGGCCGAGGCTCATCAGCAGCAGGGTGGTTATTTTTTTCTTCATATTGTGTTTATATTATTTCCTTGTTTTTAACCATTTTTTTGAACATTTCTACTCCTTTGCGAATGGATTGCAGCCCGAATTTTTGTGCATCGAGGCTGTCGATGGGTACCCACCCGAGTGAGGATACGTCGTCGGCAGCCTTGAGGGCGGTTGCTTGCCGGGTGCGACACAGGAAAAAGAGGTCGAGCGTGTGTTCCTCGAATCCCGAATAGATATATTTGTTGGGCAGCGAGAAGAGGTATTTTGCCTCGCAGACGTCGAGCCCCGTCTCCTCTTTTACCTCGCGACTGACGCCCTCCTCGGCCGTCTCGAAACTGTCTGAAAAGCCTCCGGGAAGGTCGAGCGTCCCCTTTGCGGGCTCTTTGGCGCGGCGGGCTACCAAAAGTTCGCCCTTATCGTTGAGGATAAAGGCCACCGTCGCCGACTGCGGATTGAAATAAAATACAAAGCCGCAGCCGTTGCAACGCTTCGACTTAAAATCGTTTATCACAAAGCTGTCGCTGCCGCAGCGGGGGCAGAATCTGAACAGGTGTAACGGGTGCTCCATAATCTGTGGGTGCGTCTCTTTTTTTTAAACAAATGACAAAAATAGTGCTTTTTTAAGAGGTAACAGGTGCTTTTCATAAAAAAACTGCTCTATTTTACATAAATTAAATATTTACGACACTATTTTAGACCAAAAGAGACCGAAAATCTTTTTTCTTTTCATCGTTCGGCTTTCGCGAAAAACAGAGCATCGGGCCACTATTATATATAAAAATAAAATAAAGCAAACATTATTCGCTCGATTATTGAAAAAAATACACTATCTTCGCAGTTGGTTACAGAAAATAGTCCGAAAAACTTTTAAAAGTGCCTTAAAGGGCACAGGCGGAACAGAATCTGACCCATAGAATTTGTTAATTTGAAAACAAACATTTAAAAACTGAAATATTATGAGCAAAAGAGCACTTTTGGTGATTTTGGATGGTTGGGGCATTGGCAACCACGGTAAGGGTGATGTTATTTTCAATACCCCCACACCCTATTGGGATTATCTGGTGAGCAACTACCCCAATTCGCAGCTTCAGGCAAGCGGCGAGAATGTGGGACTGCCCGCGGGACAGATGGGTAACAGCGAGGTGGGACACCTTAATATCGGTGGCGGCCGTGTTGTTTATCAAGACCTTCTGAAAATTAACCGTGCCATTGCCGACGGCTCGATAAAGCAGAATCCTCAGTTGGTGGCAGCAGTGGAGTATGCCAAGGCCAACGGCAAGAAACTGCACTTTATGGGCCTCGCCTCGGATGGCGGCGTACACAGCTCATTGGAGCATCTTGAGGCCATCTACTCGATGGCTGTCGAGGCAGGCGTAAAAGAGACCTACGTACACTGCTTTATGGATGGTCGCGACACCGACCCCAAGAGCGGCGCAGGATTCATCCGCCAGCTCACAGACAAGGGTATGAACATTGCCACAATCGTAGGTCGTTACTATGCAATGGACCGCGACAAACGCTGGGAGCGCGTGAAAATCGCTTACGACCTCTTAGTGAGTGGCGAGGGTAAAAAAGCCGATAATATGGTCGAGGCAATGAACGAGTCGTATGCCGAGGGCGTTACCGACGAATTTGTAAAGCCCATCGTCAACAGCACGATGGACGGCCGCATAGGCGAGGGCGATGCAGTAATCTTCTTCAACTACCGCAACGACCGCGCCAAAGAGCTCACCGTTGTCCTCACACAGCAGGATATGCCCGAGGCAGGAATGCACACAATCCCCGGCCTGCAATATTACTGTATGACACCCTACGACGCTAATTTCAAGGGCGTTTACATCCTCTTCGACAAAGAGAATGTCGAGAATACTCTGGGCGAGTATGTCTCGAAGCAGGGAATGAAGCAACTGCACATTGCCGAGACCGAGAAATATGCTCACGTAACATTCTTCTTCAACGGCGGTCGCGAGGCTCCCTACGAGGGCGAGGAGCGCATCCTTGTACCTTCGCCCAAAGTGGCAACATACGACCTTCAGCCCGAGATGAGCGCCTACGAGGTTAAAGACAAGCTCGTGGCCGAGATTGATAGCGAGAAGTACGAGTTTATTGTGGTGAATTTTGCCAACGGAGATATGGTGGGACACACAGGCGTTTATGGTGCAATAGAAAAGGCCGTAACAGCGGTTGACGCCTGCCTCAAGGATGTTATCGAGGCTGCAAAGGCTCACGGCTACGAGGCAATTATCATCGCCGACCACGGTAACGCCGACAATGCAGTGAATGCCGACGGCTCGCCCAACACGGCACACTCGCTGAACCCCGTTCCCTGCGTATATGTAACCGATAACAAGGAGGCTGCAATAAAGGATGGAATTTTGGCCGATGTTGCCCCCACAATTCTGAAGATAATGGGCCTTGATGCCCCCGCCGATATGACAGGAAACTGCCTTATCTGATAAACGGAATATATTTACAGAACCTCCCCGAAGAATCAAGAGGATGCACCGATTTTTTATTGGTGCATCCTCTTGCCGATACTCGGCCGACGTTCTTTCTTTTGTCCGAGAGAATGAGCAGCGGGGTAAACGCTTTACTTCTTTTCAGGATAACTAACTATCTAATATAAAATAAATTAAAGAATATTTATGGTGCTTATTGGCGACGCAATTGTTTCATTTGCAATGTTTCAAGAGTATTTTTGTTGTAACCCCTCGCACTGCAAGGGAATATGCTGTGTCGAGGGCGACGCGGGTGCTCCCGTCGCAATGGACGAGGTTGAGAAACTCGAAGAGGCTCTGCCCATAATAGAGCACGAGATGACCCCCGAGGCACGCGCAGTGGTCGAGGCGCAGGGCGTTGTCTATTGCGACCGCGACGGCGACCTCGTAACATCCATCGTCAACGGAAAAGACTGCGTGTTTGCATCGCGCGACGAGAAAGGCTGCTGCATCTGCCTCATCGAGAAGGCCTACAACGAGGGACGCACAGCGTGGCGCAAGCCAATCTCGTGCTATCTTTATCCGGCCCGCCTCGGCAAAACGGGCGACCTTACGGCAGTCAATTTTCATAAATGGGACGTCTGCCGCACGGCGCAGGTGCTGGGGCGACGCAAGGGCATCCGCGCCTATGAGTTTCTGAAGGAGCCGCTCATCGAGCGCTTCGGTAAGGAGTGGTACGATGAGCTTCTCACCGTGGCCGAGGAGCTGAAAAAACAGAATATGCTGTAACGGAGCATCGCTGCGCGCTTATTCGTCGGCTGTGTCTCGATGATGAATGGACTAAATAGCGGACGCGCCTCTTCTTGTCGTTCGCGAGTAACACTCTTATATTGGAAAATAAAATAACAATAAAATAGATTTTAAATGAAAAAATATTTACTTTCTGTGCTATTCTGTATGCTGGCACTTATTGCCTCGAATGCCGAGGAATATACGCATACTTTTACATCAAAAATATTTACGGCCAATGGGACAATGGCGCTCAGCGGCGTCGATTGGACATTGGCCGGAGACGGTGGTTATTGGGGCTACGACGCAACAAAAGGGCAGCAGTTCGGTTCGTCAGGTAAGCCATACAAGAGTTTAACCCTTTCGACCTCGGGCATTGAGGGCAAAATTACAAAAATTGTAATAAATACCTCGGGCGCAAGCTCGGTTAACGCCAATTTTACAGTCTCGGTAGGCGGGGTGCAGTATGGCAGCTCAACTGAACTGACAAAAACAGCAACCTCGTACACTTTTGAGGGCTCGGCATCGGGCGAGATTCTCTTTTCTTATACTCAGACATCCTCAAAGGCAATATACATTAAATCAATAACAATTGTTTATAGCACCGGTGAGGCTTCGACCGAGGCTCCCACATTCTCGTATGCCGATGGCACAATATTCGACGAGAGCCTCTCTGTTGAAATAGACTCCGAGAATACTGTTTATTACTCGACCGATGGCCAAAATTACGTAAAATATACCTCGGCGCTTAATATTACGGAAACAACAACGCTCTATGCTTATGCCGTGAATGCCAACGGTGTAAGCAGTGCTATTGTCAAGGCCGAGTACATAAAGAACGAGCTTCCCTCTCCCGATGCAACCGAGGCTACACTCTCGTTTAAAGAGAGTAGTCAGAGAACAACCTTGACATCGACGCAGCAGGTGTGGAAACAGAATGGCGTAACTTTTACCAATGATAAGGCAAACTCGACAAATGCTGTTGCCGATTATTGCAATCCTGTAAGATGCTATAAATCGTCGAGCATAACAATCAGCGCTGTAAAAAGCTTCTCTAAGATAGTATTTGATTGCGGCAGCGTGGCGTACGCAGAGGCCTTAGCCGCCTCTGTCGAGGGCTTAACGGCTCAAGATGATAAGGTAACGGTAATACTCTCTTCGGCAGGCACAACCTACACTATTGAAGCTCTTTCGGGACAGGTGCGCTTGGACGCTGTAACCGTTGTCTTTGCCACAGGCGACGAAGAGGAGGGCGGCGAAGAGGTTGTGTCGCCCGACGCGCCTACATTCAGCATCCCAAGCGGCAGTAAATTCTATCCCACCCTCGACGTTGAGATTTCTGCTCCTAAGGGCACAATCTATTATACGCTGGACGGCACCGACCCCACTGCCCTGAGCACAGTATATTCGGCCCCGATTACGCTCGATGCAACCACCACGGTAAAGGCCATTGCGGTGGTCGATGGCGTCGCAAGCAGCGTCGCAACAGCACTCTATAAGAGGGTGCCTTCGTCGGTCGAGGGCTCTGTGGCCGATGCTCTTGAAATGTATGTCGAGGACGAGGAGATTTCTGCCACAATAACAGGCTACATAGTGGGTTATATAGCTGGAAGCAGCTTAGGTACCAATGGGGCCAATTGTAGCTTTTCGCCCTCGGACAATATTGTTGATACGAATATTCTCATTGCCGATGATGCCGACGAGACGGATTATACAAAATGTCTGCCCGTGCAGCTCCCCGCCGGCGCTGTTCGTACAGCGTTTAATCTGTTGGATAATCCGATGAATTTTAAGAAAAAAGTGGTTGTTGAGGCCACATTGACAAGCTATTTTGGCATCGCGGGACTAAAGAAAACCAAAGTCGAGGGTACGGGGCTTTATCACAGTGTTTCGAGTGCCGACTATGCGACGCTCTATTTAGGCTATAAATTTGTAATCCCCGAGACAGTCGAGGCTTATGTGGTAAAAGAGGCAAATGCAAACTTTGTTTACTTGGCACCTATCGAGGGTGTTGTGCCTGCAAATACGGGCCTTATACTCAAAGGCGCAGGCGAGCATCTGTTTAATCTGACACCCTCGTCGGCTACGGCAGATGTTGAGGGTAATCTGTTGAAAGGCTCTCTGAACGACGAGTATATTGCCGAGGAGGCTTATGTCCTCTCGCGCGTGGATGGCGAGGTAGGGCTTTATAAGGCAAAAATGACCGATGGAAAGTTTCTTAACAATGCTTTTAAGGCCTATTTGCCTGCAAGCGCTCTTCCGTCGGCGGCACAAAATTCGGCGTTCCTGCGCTTGGGCGAGGGAATGACAGGGGTCGAGAATATGTGTGCCGATGCAGAGGCCGCAGAGGAGATATTCGACCTTACAGGGCGCAGGATAAAGGCTGTCGGCGTCTCGGGTATCTATATTATCGGTGGCAAGAAAGTCTTTATCAGAAAGTAAAGCTTTAATCATCTGTTCTTATTGAATGGTTGGATTATTTTGAAATTTATAATAAACGAGTGAAGAAATGATTTTATCTGTAATAGCTTTTGTAGCAGGCATTGTGCTTGTGATTCTCGGTGCCGATTGGTTGACAAAGGGTGCATCGGCCGTGGCGCGACGTTTCGGTGTGAGTGAGCTGGTCATCGGATTGACTATTGTGGCGCTTGGAACCTCGTTGCCCGAGTTTGTGATTAGTGTCGGCTCGGCATTAAAGGGAAGCTCGGGGCTTGCGCTGGGTAATGTGTTGGGTAGTAATATATTTAATGGTATGCTGATTTTGGGTGTTACTGCGCTGATTACTCCCATTAGCTTCAGTGCCAAAATGCTCTCGCGCGAGATTCCTTTCAATCTGTTGGCGTCGGTGGCGCTGATTCTTGTGGCCGGAAATATCCTCTATGGCGAGGCCGAGGGGGGCTTTATTACAAGAAACGGCGGATTGTTGCTGCTGTGCTTCCTGATGGTGTTTATACGCTACACATTCTCTATTACAAATGACGGCGAGGAGGGCGACGAGGCTGCTGCTGTTTGCTCGGCGGGTAAGGCTGCACTGTTTATCGTTGGAGGCCTTGCGGCGCTCATCGCGGGCGGAAATATCTTTGTCGATGGAGCAACGGAAATTGCCCGTATGCTGGGACTGTCCGAGGCGGTGATTGGTATTACAATTGTCTCGGCCGGAAGTTCGCTGCCCGAGCTTGCCGTGTCGGTAAATGCCGCTCGCAAGGGTAATGTCGGAATTGCGCTGGGTAATGTGTTGGGAAGCAATATCTTGAATGTATTCTTTATTATCGGTTGCAGCGCCGCAATTACCCCCATCGCTCTTGCCGGATTCAGCCCGATTGATTTTTATGTGCTGCTCTTCTCGTCGCTGCTGATATATGCGGTAACAAAATTCGGCGGAAGGAGCGTTATTACGCGCCTTGAGGGTGCTTTGCTCATAATGGTTTATGTTGCTTACACAACCTATCTTATTATGAATTCTTAATTTGTTTTTTTCGGCAGAATATTGTAATTTTACAAAATCAAGAATAAGAAGCTGTTTAAATTTATATCGTTAAGTTTTTTATAGGTCAAAAATAGGATGTTTTATTATTTTTTGTAGGGCGCGTAGCGGGCTACGTAACCGAGAAAAAGAAGAAAACAGTCATTTTTGAACATAAAAAACCACGA
>JAFQVS010000056.1 GCA_017407905.1 Bacteroidaceae bacterium
CGATTGTTTTAAGGAAAAAGTGCGAGGTATGTTTAACCGCCCGGCGTTGACAATGCTTGCCATTCGCATCCCGCGCGCTGCAAGCTGCGCCTGCACTTTCGCGCGACTATTGCTGCAAGCATTGTCGATTATAATTCCGCAGCACCCTTAAAACAATCGTAAACCGAAATGACAAGCAAGCCTCCGACCGAGTGAGCGCATCGTTGCCTCACGAGCAAAGGAGGCTTGCGACAATTTCTTTAGGTGCAGTTTTTTTTGCTTACTTTTTTTTTAAAAAAAAGTAAGGCCAAAAGTATAAAATGAAAGAGAGAATAGCCGCAGAAATATTCCGAGAGGGTGATAAATAGAGTAATCTCGACCACACTTTTTTTCTACTGAGCAACTATTTCTTCATCTTCGCCGAAATTTCGAGCATACGCTCGATGGGTAATTTCGCCCGCTCGCGCAGCTGCTCGTCGAGCTCGACAAAGGGCCATTCATATTTTAGGCAGTTGTACAACTTTTCGAGAGTGTTCAGGCGCATATAGGCACACTCGTTGCAGGCGCAGCTGCCGCTCATCGGGGGGACGGGGATAAAATTCTTCTCGGGGCAGCGTTTCTGCATCTCGTGCAGAATGCCGCTCTCGGTTGCCACGATGAATGTATCGCACGCGTCATTCTGTGCAAAGGTCAATATTGCCGCCGTCGAGCCTACATAATCGGCAAGGGCAAGCACGCTGCTCTTGCACTCGGGGTGGGCGAGCACTTTTGCCGCGGGATTGGCCGCCTTGAGCTCGATAATCTTCTCGACCGAGAATTGTTCGTGAACGTGGCAGCCACCGTCCCACAGAAGCATATTGCGGCCGGTAACGGCGTTAAGATAGCCTCCGAGGTTCTTGTCGGGCGCAAAGATTATCTTTTCGTCGGCAGGCAGGCTATCGACAATCTCGCGCGCGTTGGACGAGGTTACCACAATGTCGGTGTGTGCCTTTACCGCCGCCGAGGTATTTACGTAGGCAAGCACTTTGTAGCCCGGGTGCTGCTCTTTGAAGCGCGCAAGCTCGTCGGCGGGACAGCTGTCGGCCAGCGAGCAGCCTGCGCCGAGGTCGGGCAGAAGCACTTTCTTGTCGGGGCACAGAATTTTGTTTGTCTCGGCCATAAAGTGAACGCCGCACATTACAATAATATCGGCTGTGGTCTTTGCCGCCTGCTGGGCAAGCGCAAGGCTGTCGCCCACAAAATCGGCTACATCCTGAATCTCGTTGCGCGTATAATAGTGCCCCATTATCACTGCGTTCTTTTGGGCACACAGACGGCGAATCTCGGCCTTGAGGTCAATATCCGAGGGGACGGGCTCGTCAACGTAGCCCTTCTCTATCCATTCACTCTTTATCATAGGTCAATTATTTTAAGCGTTATATTTTAGCGCGAAGATAGTAAAATTCCCGCACAACAATTCTACCCGTTATGTTTTTTTACAGATTCATTGAAAAATGTACCCCGCAGCCACCATCGGGAAGAGCGAACGGCGCAAGGGAGATATTATGCTCTCGGGCGTAGGGAGTTGTCAGCAGCAGGGCGCTTGTGGTGCCTATTGCGGCGCCCGCGAGCACGTCCCAAAAGTCGTGCTGCTTGCAGTAGATGCGCCCCCATCCCACGTAGGCGGCAACGGCGTATGCCGGCGCACCCCACTTCCAGCCGTATCGCTGTTGCAGAAAAGAGGCACCCACAAAGGCAACGCCCGTGTGGTTCGAGGGGAAGGAGTGATTGTCGCTTCCGTCGGGACGACGCTTGTCTATCGTATATTTCAGCAGATAGGTGGTTGCAACGGTTGCCGCCCCCGCCTCGATGTGCTGTAAGAGGCCCTTATAATCGCCCTTTGCAAGCGAGACGACACCGCCAACGCCCGACGGCAGAAACATAAGAACGTCGGTCGAGGTCTCGACGGCGCTACGGCTCTGCGCCGCGATGCTGCCGCAGGCAAAGATAAGGGAGAATAATAAAAATAGTCTTTTCATAATTATAAAAGGCTGTTTATAAGCTGTTTAAATTTCTTATGCAAGCGGTCTCTTTCGCCGTTTTTTTGTGTTCAAAAAAATATCTGTTTTTTGCGGTTGTATAGTCTGCCTTAAAAATAAACATCCGACTCTTGTCCTATAAAAAATTGCGAATATAAACTTAAACAGCTTCTTTTCTTACTCAAAAACAGTCTGTGAGTGCTCGTCCGAGGCTTGACGCATACACAGCGCAATCTCCTCGCGGTTGCATTTATTAAGCGCAAGCGGCGGAAGATTGTCAAGCGAGAAAAATCCGCAGTCTATCGTCTCGTGGTTCTTCTGAAACTCACCACCCACCACCTTGCACAGCACAAAGGCCTTGCATATATTATAAGGATAGGGCGGGATATTGTGTCGGTTCCTGTCGAGCAGCGCCAGCAGACGCACCGGCCGCACGTCGAGCCCGGCCTCCTCGCGCGTCTCTTTAACCACGTTCGAGGCCACTGTCTCAAGCGCGTCTATCCAGCCGCCGGGGAGCGACCAACGCCCATCGGCCTCCTGCACTAAAAGCACTTTTCCCTGCTCTATTATCACGACGCGTGAGTCCATCTTGAGCGTCTCGTAGCCCGTCTCGTTACAGAAGAGTTCTTTTACCTTTTCCATCGGTGTATCGCTACCTACGCTCATAATCTCGGCTGCAATCTCGCGCACACGCTCGAAGCGCTCAATATCGTAGGCGTCTTTGCAGTAGGCCAGCGCCGATTGCGAGAGAAACTGCAATTCTTTGGCCCACTCTATCCATTTTTGTTTATCTATTGTCTGCATCTTTTTTATTTTGTGCCGACTTTTTCAGTCGGCCACTCTTGCGCAGGGCGTTTGTGATTATATATTCGAGCTGCCCGTTGACGCTGCGAAACTCGTCGGCTGCCCACTCTTCGAGCGCCGACATTGTCTCGCCATCTATCCTAAGCACAAAAGACTTTTTATCTTTGGCCATAGGGCGTAATTTTATTGATACAACGTGCCTGCATTAACAACCGGAGTGGCTGCACGGTCGCTGGTGAGCACCACCATAAGGTTGCTGACCATTGCCGCCTTCTTCTCCTCGTCGAGCTCTATTATCTGCTTCTCGGAGAGCTGTTCGAGGGCCATCTGCACCATTCCCACGGCACCCTCGACAATTTTGTGGCGGGCAGCCACCATTGCCGTAGCCTGCTGACGCTGGAGCATTGCGCTTGCAATCTCGGGGGCGTAAGCAAGATAGCTTATGCGCGCCTCTATGACCTCGATGCCTGCTATTGCCAAGCGCTCGGAGAGCGATTTTTCGAGCAGCTCGTTTACCTCCTCGCCGCCGTTGCGCAGAGTGATGCTTGCATCCTCGTCCTCGAGGTTGTCGTAAGGATAGGCCCCCGCCAGATTACGGATGGCCGCCTCGCTCTGAATATCGACGAAGCGAGCGTAATTATCAACCTCGAACGAGGCTTTGAATGTATCCTTTACTCTCCACACAAGCACCACGCCAATCATTATGGGATTACCCATAAGGTCGTTCACCTTAATGGGCTCGCCGTTGAGGTTGCGCGCACGCAGCGACACGCTCTTCTTTACCATAAAGGGATTCATATAAAAGAATCCGTTCTCGACCACCGTTCCCACATATTTTCCGAAAAATGTCATCACGGCACTCTCGTTGGGATTGACGATAAAAAGTCCGCACATCATCACCAGCGAGAAAATAGTGAGCAGAACAAGGCACCACCAAGCGCCTGCGCCCTCGGCGCCACTGTTACTCTCGATGGTACCGGGAATTGCAATGCCCGCCACCGCTCCAATCGTACACAAAAAAAGTGCCAACCAACCACTCGACGGGGTAATAAATTTCTCTTCGCCTTTTAATTTTGCTTCCATAATTGAGGTTATTTTAATATCATTTTGATATTGCAAATATATCAACAAAAATTATCCTGAAAAATTTTTCAGGATTAAAAATTGCTAATAATTGTCCACCAAGAGAAAAAAAGCCAAAAAAAAGTAATTTATTACTAAGCAAATGATTATTTTTGCAGAAAATATCCAAAAAATAAAACTCTAAAAATTATTTATATGAAATTACGCTACACACTTTACTCATTGGCAGCGGCTGCACTCCTTATGACAGCCTGCACAAGCGAGAATGACGCATTCAATCTCGACACAGAGAACAACGCAATGCAACAACAAAAAATCACCTTCCCCGACGCCGACGGCTCAAAGACCCTCACGGGAAAGACCTACGCAATGGTACGCACAATTCTGCAAAATGCCACTGACTACGAATTTGCAAAGAATCTTGGAAAAATAGAGATTACCGAGAAGCAGTATAACGAGATTGCCGCCTTCACCGACGAGCTTGTCAGCGGCAAGGCTACTAATTTAGAAAAATACACCACAGTATTTAAATGGATTACAAGCAACGTAAAATATGCTCAAGGATGGGTTGACAATAACCCTTACGCCGTATTTAAGAGCAAAGAGGCCATCTGTCAGGGTTACGCCGACCTTCTGACCGTAATGATGCACTCGCAAGGAATCCCCTGCTTCACAATCAACGGCGAGCTTTATAATCCCGGCAGCGAGTGGTATATCGGCGGACACGCTTGGAATTACGTTTATACAGGCGAGGTAGGCACCGTAAACGTCAGAGACTGGTACGTAAGCGACCCCACGAACAACGGCAGCTTTAAGATTGCATCATTATCTTCTTACGCACATCTGCGCCCCACCATTATTTCAATCCCCGTATATGAGGACGAGAATTTCCAATATAACTTTGAAGAATCACAGTTGAACGTATATAGCATCAAGAGCACCGATACACAGGTTGTAATTCCTTACAGCATCAACAATCTTAGAATCACCTCACTGAACCCACAGAGCACAATACCGGCCGAGGTTAAGGAGATTTATATAGGTAAGAATATTACATCACTTGGAAACAATATTATTGGTTTGTCGATTCACGCAACCGAGGTAGAACAGTATTACATCGACCCCGAGAATACCGCACTCGAGAGTTTCTCAAGCGCCATTTACAAGAAAAACGGCAGCAGCTACGAATTATACCTTATCGCCCCCAAAGCAACCTCGATAGAACTAAAGCCCATCGCATCGTTCGACAAAGAGAGCAAGCTGAAAAATCTTGAAAACCTTGAGACTGTGGTATTTGTTCCCGGAACCAAGAGCATAGGTGCGTGGACGGTAGAGAAATGCCCCAAACTGCACACTGCCTACATCCCCGAGGATACAAAAGTCGAGGATGGAGCATTCACAGGCGTTGCAAGCAATTTCAAGATTGTACGCGGAAACTACACAAATATACCTCAAATAAAGTACTAATCTACTAAAAAAACACACAAATGAGGCTCTGTATTTTAAAAATCAGAGCCTCATTGCTGTTATTGGGACTATGTAATAACTGCAAATATACAGTCTGCGCTCGCCCTAAAAATCTAAATTTTCGCTCGTTTGTGCGTTATTTGTAGCTTCGCTACGAATAAATTCTGCACTCGCTGTGAAAAAAAAGAGTAAACTCTCTTTTTCTCGCTCACTTGTGCGTTATTTGAGCTGACGCACGAATATACCCTGCACTCGCTGTGAAAAATATCGAAGTAAACTTCATATTTTTCGCTCGTTTGTGCGTATATTTGCACTATGCACGAATATAAAACAAACATAAGGATAGAACAATGGATTTTACAATACCTACATTTGTACAGATAATAGAATTTTTAGGAACATTTGCATTCGCAATAAGTGGAATACGTTTGGCCTCGGCCAAGCAATTCGATTGGTTCGGCGCCTACGTGGTGGGAATGGCCACAGCCGTCGGCGGCGGTACTTTCCGCGATATGATGCTGGGCACCACTCCCTTCTGGATGACCGACCCGATGTATCTCATCTGCTCGGGGCTTGCACTGCTATGCGTAATTATGTTCAGCAAACACCTTATACGTCTGAATAACACATTCTTCCTTTTCGACGCCATAGGCCTTGCACTTTTTGCCATTGTCGGCATACAAAAAACGCTCGATTTTGGCTACCCTCTGTGGGTTGCGATAATTATGGGCACAATGACAGGCGCCGCCGGCGGAGTTATACGCGACGTATTTATAAACGAAATTCCGCTTATCTTTCGCAAGGAGATTTACGCGATGGCCTGTGTCATAGGCGGCGTTGTATTCGGCATTTGCGATTTACTTGAGTTTAACACCGTTGTTACGCACATTATGTGCGGCACGAGCGTCTTTCTGACACGCATACTCGCCGTAAAATATCACATCTGCCTGCCCATTCTAAAAGGCGACGAGAATTAAATTTATTATTTAACTATTAACCATAAAAAGCGACTATGAGAAAATCTACACTAACACTCTTAATCATCGCCCTGCTCGCCCCACTGTTTGCGAGCGCCGATAACAAGCTCAATCTAACACCGCTGCCCAAACAAATTTCAATGAAACAGGGCACGCTGACACTGCCCGAAAGTTTTGCAATAAGCACCGAGGAGGCATCGGACGAGATGAGCCGTGAGGCCGAAAAATTTGCCCAAGCACTCTCCGACGTCAGAGCGGGTGAAATAAGCATCGGCAACAATATTCAAGATGCGCTAATAACAGTATCGACCTACACGGGAAACACAAAAATAGGCGACGAGGGCTACACCCTCGAAATTACCACCGAGGGAATAAAAATAGCCGCAAACACTGCGCAGGGCACATACTACGCCTTTCAGACAATAAAGAAACTGTTACCTGCCTGCGTAATGGCACAGGTAAAAGACACGACGGTAACAGAATACGCCCTGCCGTGCCTGAGCATAATAGACGCCCCCCGATTCGAGTATCGCGGATTTATGCTCGACGTTGCGCGACACTATTTCGAGGTTGCCGAGATTAAGCGTATGATTGAGGTAATGTCGTACTACAAAATGAACCGCTTCCATTGGCACCTTGTCGATGACCAAGGCTGGCGCATACAAATTGACAAATACCCTAAGCTGACAACCATAGGCGCCACACGCAGCAACTCGTGGAGCGTTGACCCCATCTACGGCGGCTACTACACCAACGAGCCCTACGGCCCCTATTTCTACACAAAAGAGGAGATACGCGATATTATCGAGTATGCAAAAGAGCGCCACATTGAGGTAATCCCCGAGATTGAGTTTCCGGGACACGCCTGCGCAGCCCTTGCCGCCTACCCCGAATTCAGCTGCACCCCCACGGGCAGCCACAGCGTAAAGGTTGACGGCGGAATATACGCCGACGTATTCAACGTAGGAAGCCCCGCGACTCTGCAATTTGCCAAAGATGTCCTCGACGAGGTAATCGAGCTGTTCCCCTACAATCAGATACACATTGGCGGCGACGAGTGTCCCACAAGCGCTTGGAGCAGCAACCAAGAGTGTCTCGACCTTATGCAAGCCGAGGGATTCAACAACATACGCGAGCTACAGTCGCGCTTCGTGCGCCTGCTGGCCGACCATCTGCGCTCTAAGGGCAAAGAGGCCATAATGTGGAACGAGAGCCTCTCGGCCGGTGGAACAAACGTCGAGCTTATAAAAGGTACCGGCGGCACAATGATGTGCTGGGAGCAAGGAAAAGTACAATCGACCGCGCTTCAGGCAGCACAATTGGGAATGAACTCAGTCATCACCCCGTGGGGCCCATACTACATTAACCGCAAGCAGAGCACCGACCCGGGCGAGCCCGTCGGAGCGGGAGGCGGCGCCGATAATCTGCGCGCCACATACGAGTATGTTCCCGTGCCCACAAGCGTCCCCACGGCACTGCAAAAGTACTATATAGGTGTACAAGGCACCTTCTGGACCGAGCACGTGCAGAGCAACTATCTGCTCGAATATCTTGCACTGCCCCGCCTCATCGCCATTGCCGAGACAGGATGGTCGCCCGCAAACAAAAAGAATTTCGACGATTTTTGCCGTCGCGTAACCGCCGACAGCGTACTTCTGAATTACAATAACTACGAGTATGGCCGCCACTTTATGACAAGCGGCAGCAACGACGACGAGAAAGTAATGCCCCAAGCATCCACCGACGACGATTGGCATTGGCACCACATTGTAACAGGCGCCACCGACGAGGCCCGTGCAGGAAAGTGCATCGAGCTTCTGCGCGAGGGAGCCCCGCAGATAGGCACAGGCAACGCCCGCGTCGGCCGTCTGTGGAACGGCACAATAGCCAAAGAGGGTGAAGCCGCCTACGACTATCAGCTGTGGGCACTGATGGAAGACCCGTCGAATCCCGGCAAATATGCCCTCGTGTGCAAGGCACATCCCGAAGGCTCGGTAAACAGCACCCCGACAGCACAAAACAACACCGCCCGTTGGGACTACGACAACAATGCTCGCCACTACGATTTTATATTGGGCGAGGCCGTATATAGCAAAAATGGCAACTACTACCGATACAGCATCCGCAGCCAGAAGGCCGCAGCAGGAATGTATATGAACTTTGCAGGAGCCGGCCAAAATAACTCCATAAATATGTGGAGCAATCCCAACGACGGCAACGGTGGCGTCTGGGAATTCCGTCCGTTAGGGGTGCAGTCGCAGGAGCCCCAAATAGAATACCCCGCAAAGGGCAGTTTCGTGAGAATATCGAACAACGTACCCGCATTTGCAGGCTGGCGAATGGTTGACGACGGCAGCAGCACCCTTATGGCAAGAGAGCAGGAGTACAGCGCCGACGTGTGGGAGATAACCGCATCGACAATAGATAGCGACGGACAATCGGTGGCACTGCGCAACCGTGCCACAGGCCGTTACATAAACAGCACAAGCGCCCCCGTAACATTGGGCAGCACAGCCGTTCAACTAAAGAATATATACAACGAGCGCACAGGCGACTTTTCCATTATGGCAGCCGACGGCGCACTGTTCCCAATGCCCAAGCGAGCAACCACTAACCCACAGACGCTGAACGTCGGCGGAATATATCCGCAAGGCTCGGCGTGGAAGTACGAGCCCGTCTATCAGATTACATACGACTGCTTCGACCAAGAGGGCAATAAGATTGCCACCTACTACCACTCATCGGCACAGAACCAGCCCTACGAGTGCGTAGCCCCCGAGATAAAAAATATGCGGGTAAAGAGCATCGACACCGCCTCATTTGCACAGCTCGACGACCACAAGAGCGTAAAGGTAACCTACGAGCGCATCGCCCACGCAGTAACCTTGCGCCACATTGAGAGCCGCGGCGGAATAATCCTTGTCGAGGAGTACAGCACCCCAATAGGTGAGAGTTTCAAAACAGAGCAGAGCAGCCTCCCCGCACACTACACCCCCGCATACGAAAAGCTGCCCTCGCTGCTGAGCATAAACGCCGATACAACAATCACACTCACCTACACCACCGACGCCCATATTGGATTCAAGGCAATAGGTAGCGCCACTGCACAGGTCGAGAATGGAAAATCGTATCTCTTCTTCGACAATAAGAACGATAATAGTCGCAACGGCCTGCTCAACGCATCGGCAGTGGGCGAGAATATCCTCACCGACAACAGCGCAGCATCGGGTGGCCCCGCCTACGTATGGTTCATAGAAGCATCGGGCAGCTACTCAAAGGTAGTCAACGGCCTTGGGTGCTATATTCCCACGCTCACAAAAGGCTCGGCCAACAAAGCAAGCGAGAGTGGAGGTAATTTCCTATTCACCGCAAACAACAACGGCTCGCTGAGCGTAAAATGCAGCAACGGCCTCTATTGGAACGCCAACAGCGACCACACATTCACCGGATGGAGCGAGCCTCACCCCTTTATCGCCTATGAATATATCGTGCAGCCCTATTACACAATAAACATCACCTGTACCGACAGCGAGGGCAACACCCTGCAAACAAGCAATAGGATAATGGCGGCCGACGACAGCTTCACCCTTAGCGTCCCCACAATCGAGGGATATATCTTCAAGAGCATCGAGGGAGCATCGGAGGGAGTAAACAGCGTCGATGGGCACAAGGATATTACAATCATCTACGCATCGGCAACGGGAATAAGCGAGACACCCGTGGATTCCGCCCCCGCCGGCCTCGGCACATACGACCTTCAAGGGCGCAAAGTAACGCACCCCACAAAAAAGGGAATATACATAAGGAACGGTAAAAAAATAATAATTACCGAGTAAGAAACTAAAAGAACCTTAAAAAACGGCAGAAGCAACAAAAAAATGCTTCTGCCGTTTTTTAACAATTACACATCTTTTATAACTTTGCACGTTATTAAAAACAAACACAAAAAAGATGGCAAAGAAAGAGCAGCAACGCGAGAAGAACGAGGCCTTTATGGCCCAAAAAGCCACCGAGCCGCACATAAAAAGCCTCGGCGGCGGTGTTCTGTACGAGATAATCGCATCGGGCGAGGGAGAGCGCTGCCCCACCCCCACAAGCGTCGTTACCCTGCACTACCGAGGCACACTCATCAACGGCCGCGAATTTGACAACAGCTACAAACGCAGCTGCCCCGAGGCAATGCGCGTGAGCGACCTCATCGAGGGCTTCTCCCTTGCTCTACAAAATATGCACACGGGCGACCATTGGCGAGTATATATCCCGTGGCAAATGGGCTACGGCAAACGTTCGAGCGGCCCCATCCCGGCATTTTCGACACTAATCTTCGAGATTGAGCTTATAGGCATAGCATAATAAAAAATGAAAAAGACAGCACTCACACTACTATTGGCAGCCACCCTGCCCACAGCCTGCATAAAAGACGAGGCCCCCAACGCCGAGGCCGACATTCTATCAATAACCCTGCCACAAGGAGTGGTCGTCGAGAGCACCCCCGACTACTACCGCCCCTACGACAACGAGCGTCGAGCCTATCCACTATCCATCGAGGTAGCCTTCGGCACCGACCTCAGCGCCCTCGCGCCCACATTCGAGCTCACCCCCGGCGCCACCCTCAAAGTAATTGAGAAGGGCGACACCATAGAGACACCCCTTGACAAGAGCCGCGCACAGGATTTTTCGCAGCCCGTGCGTTACATTGTAACATCCGAGAGCCGCAGGTGGCAGCGCGTCTATCTTATCGACATTCACTACCCCGAGAATCGCGACATTCCCACAGAGTATCATTTCGAGAGCGTAAAAGAGCAGGATAATTACTACATATTCCACGAATTGGCCGAGGGGTGCGCCCCTCTGACGTGGGCCAGCGGAAACCCCGGCTTTGCCCTCGCCGCACAACTGCAAGGAATAACATCGCCCCACAGCTACCCCACTACAATAGAGAGCGACGGCTACAGCGGCAACTGTCTGAAACTGCAAACGCTGCTCACAGGCGATTGGGGCGAGCGCGTGGGAAAGCCCATAGCAGCCGGCAATCTGTTTATGGGCACATTCTACCTGCCCACGGCCCTGACAAACTCGCTCAATTCCACCCGCTTCGGAGTGCCATTCAAGCACAAGCCCACAATGCTCACGGGCCTCTACCGCTACACCGCCGGCAAGAAATTTTACGATAATGGCAACTACACCGACGAGACAGACAAATTCAGCATCTATGCAATGTTCTTCGAGAAGGGCGACGACGTGCCGTATATCGACGGAAACATCCCCTCGCAAGGTTTCGAGCACCCACGAATGATTGCCACAGCCCTTATGGACGAGGCCGAGAAGGTCGAGAGCAGCGAATGGCGCCGCTTCGAGATTCCGTTCGACTATACGCGCTACGACAAAATCCTCGACCCGCAGAAATTGGCCGACGGGAAATATTATATTGCCGTGGTATTTGCTTCGAGCAGCGGAGGCGACGAGTTTAAAGGCGCTCCGGGCAGCACACTGTGGGTAGATGAGGTAGAATTATTGTACGAATAAAAAAAGAGAGAAATGAAAAAAATTATAACAACAATATTGGCACTGACAGTGGGACTATTCGTCGCCTCGGCACAAGAGAGCGACAGAAAATGGGAGTTTGACGCACGCGTGGGAGTAAACATTGGCGGCACCTCACCGCTACCCCTTCCGCGCGAGATACGCAAGATAGAGGCCTACTCGCCACAATTCTCGCCCAGCGTCGAGATAAACGCCACCCGCCTCATCAACAGCCGCTGGGGCATCGGCAGCGGCATAAGAATAGAGAAAAAGGCAATGAGCACACACGCACAAGTAAAAGACTACCGCACCGAGATTATCGGCGAGGGGGGCAACAAACTGCGCGGCAATTGGACAGGCGACGTACACACAAACGTCGAGAATTGGTACATAAGCATCCCCGTGCAAGCACTCTACCGCCTCAATAGCCGCATAGAATTTACGGGCGGGCTGTTTGCCGCCTATCTTATTGACGGCAGCTTCGATGGTTACGTCAACGACGGCTATCTGCGCAAGGATAATCCGACAGGCGATAAAATTGTGTTCGACAAAAAGGACAAAGGCACATACGACTTTTCCAACGAGATTAACAGTCTCTCGTGGGGTCTTCAGGCCGGCGCCCATTGGAGCGCAACCCAGCACATAAGGCTCTCGGCGCAGCTGACGTGGGGAGTGAACGAGCTTTTCAAGAGCAATTTTAAGACCATCAGTTTCTCGATGTACCCCATCTATCTGAATATTGCGGCAGGCTACCGCTTCTGACACTTTTTTTTGGAGGGGCGGGCAATATTTACAGAGGGCGATTTTTTGGCGTCCGAATATTGGCAGCCCGGCAATAATAAACGATTAGCGCCCGACAATCACTGTCGGGCGCTAATCGTTTATCCTATAAATAAGATGAATTACTTTTTACCGTAGAAATCAACCTCGAGAGAGCCAACCACAGGAGCCTCGTTTATAGATATTGTAACGTCAAGCTCTTTTCCGTCGCACTCGCCATCCACGATAACGGGAAGCTCGGCATTATCGAACATAGCAACCGTAACCACCGCTGTGCCGTAAATATCGTACGAGGTACCCTTGTCATCCTTTACAGCCGCACACTCGGCGCTGATGGTACCAATAGGCATCTGTCCAAAAGTAAAATCCTTAAGCACGACGCGCACCTTAGAATCATCGACCTTTTCAACTGTCAGCTGCTCGTCGATTGAGCTGCCAAGAACCTCGAGCGAGCCCTTATAGGTACCTATAATATCGTTCAGGACAATGGGCTTGTCGGTATTGTTGTCATCATCATCGCTGCTGCAAGCAGTGAACATACACACGGTACAAAGCGCCATAAAAAGCAGATAGAAATAATTTTTCTTCATAATTACATAATTTTTTAATACGGCCGCTAAGATAACAAAAAATTACACTACCGACGTGCAACGGAAAAGAGAAATAATGTAATAATTTTCTTTTTTTAACAGTAAAAGGCTATTTTCGGAATCTTTTTGTTACGGCAGCATAGCCGCAACGACGACACAGAGGCTCGACGGCCGTGTGGCGCGTAAAGCCGTCGTATATTGCGCGTGCACGCGGCGAGGAGAGAATATCATCGAGCGGCTCACTAAAGAGATTGCCGAGGCGTATCTCGCCTGCGTGGTCGAGGCAGCAGGGGACGACACTGCCATCGACAAGCACCCCTATCTGATTGCGCAGTGCGTAGCAGAAGGCCTCATCCTCGGCATATTCGTCGCGCGCGGCATCGGGCCACTCGAATATTTTGTCATACTCGACGTAAAGATTCTCGGCCAGACGCCACCCATCGTGGCGCTGCGTCCACGGCTGCGGCGCATACTCGGCAATAAGCTGCAACAGTTTGTCGTTGTTACTATCGCCGCCACCCTCGTTCCAAAAGCGCAGCACAATGACAATGCCACGCGAGGCGGCCTCGATGGAGAATTTCATCACCGCGCCGATATACTCGCGAGCATCGGCGCGACCATTACCCTCGTGCGAGTGGAGCGATATTTGTATCTTATGGGGCTGCGCGTCGATAACTCCTGCGGCACGTGAGAGCAGCGTGCCGTTGGTTGTGAGCACAGGCACAAAGCCTTTTGCGCGAGCAATGGTAATAAACTGCGGCAAGAGGGGGTGCAGCAGAGGCTCGCCCATCAGATGAAAATAGAGGAATTTTATCCTGCCACTGAGACGGTCGGTGAGCGTCTGAAACTCATCGAGCGTAAGGCGTCGCTTGTCCCTTTCGGTCTTTGGGCAGAAAAAGCAGTTAAGATTGCAGATGTTTGTTATTTCAAGGTAGCAACGGGTTATCATAGCAGCTCCTATTTAAGTATTACCTCTGAGCATTTTTATGTAAAATATCACTATACGACATAAGAATAGGTCTAAAAAGCCCTTGCTTCAATTGCACAATTACAGTATCACCCACATTAACCTTACTGTGTAATTCTTCACATATATCATTTTTAAAGTATGTAGCAGAGCCATCGCTCAATTCTAATCGAACATAATATATTGGTCCGCCGCTTTTTCGGTGAATTTTCAAACGATTCTCCACCACAATTGCTTTACTATCGTAAACAATATTTTCATTGCCAAAAGAGTTGACACAACAGAACAACATCAGTAGCAAAAAGCCCGGAAATAACGAAAAAAGAGCCTGAACGGTAATAAGCCCTAACCAACGTTTATATTTTTCTTTATTATTATCGCCACCTTTTTTTCTCTCAAATTTAGAACGTAAAAAGATTTCAACAACCAAAGAAACAATACATACTACAAGAAATACAATTAAATCTATAAATTTAAGGTTTATGTAAGAAAATATAAAAGCAATAAAAATAAGAGGTAACAAAACAGAATAAGCACTTAAAGCACCTAATGGCGTGCTATCTGTAATATGGTTACATACTTTTTTTATTATCTTTTTTAGATATTCTACCGGCCTGCTTCCTTTTGCCAAATAAGCAATGCGTAATGCAAACAACATAAGAAGAAAAGAGAATACAAAATGCCATTTAAATAGGAAAGTTAATGCCATTCCAAGAAGCAACATACTTGCAACTAACAAGAATGGAAGCAGCAATAAGACGCCAAGACAACCGAATTTTATATTTTTAAACATATTCTTCTATTTCTTCGTTTGTTAAATAACAGAGCAACTATTTATCATAGCAGCCGTTTTTTTAAATAAAAAAGACGAGGAATTTAAATTTCTCGTCTTTTTTCAGTGACTCGCTTGGAGTCTCTTTGATGAGAATAGCGGCTTTAGGGAAAGTCCACTTAATCAATATATTACAAGTTTTCTATTCGTTTTTTTCTATATATTTTCACTTGGTTTGCACCTTTGTTAGTTGGTTTGCAAGTTTGTTAGTTGGTTTGCAAGTTTGTTAGACAAAGATAGCAAATTTGGGTAACATATACAAATTCCCACCCACCTTTATAGCGTCTTGAAAGCGAAAATTTTCGCTTTCAAGACGCTATAAAAAAACCAAACCCGATAGCTTGACGAATCAGTGGCTACCGGGAATAAACAGTGCAAATATAATGCTTTTTTATTATATGGTTACAAAGCGGTTATAATTTATCTATTTCTTTGATTACGCTATCTGGCTTTTCTACAATTTTCAGTAATTTATTCGCGTCATATC
This sequence comes from Bacteroidaceae bacterium, assembly GCA_017407905.1. Taxonomy (GTDB): domain Bacteria; phylum Bacteroidota; class Bacteroidia; order Bacteroidales; family Bacteroidaceae; genus HGM04593. The sequence continues at coordinate 15,508 of JAFQVS010000056.1, forward strand.
CCATATAGGTAAAATATGTCTTGATTAAATCATAGTGTTTTACAACATATTGGGTACTTAAATTCTTAGATTTATCAAAACAGATTGGTTCGTGATGTGCTATACGGTTGCGTAGTTCTCGTATGGCACAAAGGTCATTATATACTTCTTTCTGCGTTAGACCTTTTTTCTTTTTAGGGAATATCTGCAATAATGTTTTACCACCTATCCTATAATTGTTTTTTGTGAAAAGGTAAGTCCAAAATCCAAAATTAAAGGTGGCAACCATTTTGTCTGCACTGTATGTTCCTTTTTTCTTATATTCATTCTGTGCATCGGATATTTCTTTCGCATCATATGCGAGCAACATTCCGGGTGCAGTTGATTTGACTATCCAATCTTTGTCATTGAATTGTTGTGAATAGTGGTTATGTATCGCATTACGCAATGCTATTTCAAACATTCCTATTACACCAAATAATCGTTGGCTTAATTTAAGGTTGTGATGATATAATTGTAAAGTTCTTTGTTTATCACCTTTTGCAACACGATAATATTTGCCTATTCGTGCTTGTGATAATATAGATACTAATTCTTCGTATTTCATTATTGCTATTCCTAATATTCTTAACGGTCATAAAGATAATGCTAAAAAGGTTAATTTTGAGTATGGAATAAATAAAAGTAGTAATATTTCTTTGTTTATTTCAAACTTGTTCTTATCTTTGCGCTGTAAGACCCTGCTGTCCCTGCTGCAAAGCATACTTCAGGGTTATTGTTTTTTATAAAAATAGGGTTCAAATGGACAATCCTATTGTCTTTTACCCCATAATGTGGTTACTTTCCGTCACGGCCAAGTAACCACATTTTTTATGCACTCGCAGTAAAATTTTACTATTGGTAAGCCCCACATTTTACGTTGAGCCCTATTTATCATAGCAGCAGATTTTTTTAAAAAACAAAAAAGACGAGGAATTTTAATTTCTCGTCTTTTTTCAGTGACTCGCTTGGGGCTCGAACCCAAGACCCCATCCTTAAAAGGGATGTGCTCTACCTACTGAGCTAGCGAGTCAACCTCTATGTGCCGTTAAGCGAGTGCAAAGATATGCAGTTTTTTCGGCTCCACCAAATTTTTGCAAGGAAAAATCGCATAAAAAGGTAAAATTAGGTAAAAAAAGCAAAAATTAGAGGCTCCGCAGCGGGTATTTATTGAATATTAGCACAGGCAAACAATATAAAGAGTGATATTTTTATGGCACCACGATTGATTATTTCGAATGCTTTTGGTATTTTTGCACACGAATTAGTGCCGAAACAGACTACAACGGGAAGCATCCCGCCACTGTATCTGCCGCCGGCGCTACAAAAAAGACAGATAAAGAAGATGAAAAAGATTACTAATCCCTTTTTAGACCTCATCGGAAAAGGTTACAACTGTTTCGCCTGCGCCCCCAACAATCCCTACGGCCTTAAAATGGAATTTTACGAGGATGGCGACGACATTGTCTCTTTCTGGACGCCCGGCGACAATTATCAAGGCTGGTTAAACACGCTGCACGGCGGTATTCAGGCTACCCTGCTCGACGAGAGTGCCGGATGGCTCATCACCCATAAATTTCAGACCTCGGGAATGACCACAAATTTAAATGTAAAGTACAAAAAGCCTATCCCGACGGGGGCGGACATTACATTGGAGATTCGCGCGCGCGTGAAACAGACGAGACGCAATTTTGTATATATCGACGCCTCAATCTCGCACAATGGCGAAATATGCTCGGTGGGCGAGCTTACTTTCTTTTGCTTCCCAAAAGAGGTTGCCGAGAAGGAGTTTCATTTTTCGGGCAGTAAGACTTAAGTAAAATAAAAAGCGTCATTCTTAAATGACGCTTTTTATTTTATGGCTCAATCTGCGAGAATTGCCGAAATTCATTTATCTCTTCTATCCCCGAATCGGTAAAATCGAACAGATGTACCCCCGCACGGGGACGGCCATCGTCGATAAAATTCACCCACACTTGCCAGCGTAATATGCGCCCGACCTTATCGGCAATGCCGCCGTCGCTGTCAAGATAGCCGTCGGCAACAAGCAGCGCGTTAAACTCCTCGGCAAAGCCCTCGATAAGAAAATCGCCATACTCGATAAAGGAATTTTCCTCGCACGAAAGGTACAACGATACGACGGCACTGTCGGTACCGACCTCGCGGGCGTATCGCGCAATCGCCGCCCGAAAATCACAACCGCAGGTGCAATTATAAAATCTCTCAAAGTTGTGTTTCTGCATAATAGGGGTGTGTCAATCGGTTATTTATTCTTTTGGGACAAAATATCCAACATTTTCTGTGCCAATTTCTTACGGTCGAAGTCAATGGCCAATCGCTGCCCACCTTTGCGGCAGTCGTCATATATTTGCGGCGAGCCGAAAAGTGTGTCGAGTTTCTCTAAAAAGTCGGCCTTATTCTCGGGCTCATAGAAAAGTCCCGCGCCATATTGTTCGACGATGGAACGCGCCTCGCCATCCACTCCCAAAAGGATGGGAACCCCCATTGCCGCCGTCTCGAATATCTTCGAGGGTATCACGGTGGTAAACAGAGGGTCGCGACGCAGATTTATGAGCGCTGCATCCTGAAGCGCCACATACTCGGCAACCTTGTCCTTTGGCACCGAGTCGAGCAGCACCACATTCTTAATATTCTCGTCCTTGATTTTTTGTCTTATTTTCTCTTTCTCGGCCCCCTCGCCCACGATGAGCAGCGAGTAATCGGGCCTCTCCTTTATGCAATCGAGCAGAAAGTCGAGCTTATGCGCCATTCCAAGAGTACCGATGTATCCCAGAACACGCCTGCCTTCGAGCCCCAGCTCCCGCAGCAACTCCTCAGATTTTTTGCGTGGCACGAAGCGTTCGAGATTGGCACCGTTCTTTACCACAAAAATTTTATCGGGCGATATTCCTTTTTTTACAATCTCGCGCTTGAACGAGTCGGTTACAACAACTATTTTCGAGGCCGAACGGTAGCACCAAATTTCCTCTTTCGAGAAATAGCGGAGCACAATACCATCGTTCATTGCGCCGACAGTCTTTATGGAGTCGGGCCAAAGGTCGCGCACCTCCATCACCCACGGACGGCGCTTGAAGAAACTGAGCGTGCGCCCCGAGAGAGCAGTAAAAAACTGCGGCGATGTTGCCACAATTATATCGCAATCGCAAAAAAGGCCGTTCAAAAAAGATGTTACCGAGAAACTGATATAATCAATGATTCTCTTCAAAAAACCACTGTTCGAGGTTATATACGTCCACACGCGAACCACCTTTATTCCATCAATCCACTCGGTTTTTCTCCACGAATTTTTATAACCGCCGTAAACCCTGCCAATGGGGTAATTGGGGAAACAGGTTACGACAGTTACCTCGTGTCCGGCAGCAACCCACTCGCGACAATGTTCAAATGTTCTTGTTGCGGGTGCGTTCACCTCGGGTGGGAAATTATCTGTCAAGAATAGTATCTTCATCGGCTTATTTGTATTTTGCGCTGGGACTATTACTCCTTTTTATTCCTTTAACGTATTTTTTTGTATTTTATTGCAAAAAAACATAAAAAAGTACAAAAAGATAATCCCCGTATTATGCCTGCAAAAATCCACTCTCAACCACACGGAAAAGAGGTTTTTGCACAACAAACGCGCGAAGATACAAAAAAAGTACCAATACACAAGAGTTTGGTACTTTTGAAAATATTTTTTACCGACAAAAAGCCTTTTTACGGCAACCACAAGAGTTTATCGGGCTGTTTTTTTATGGTTTTTCGGATGCTTTTACTGTTTTATACAATATCTTATACCCCACAGCAGCTATCGCTACCGACATTATAGGGCTGAGAATATTAAAGAAGCAATAGGGAAAATAGGCGAGCGTCGAAATTCCGAGCACCGCACTCTGCGCAATTCCGCAGCTGTTCCACGGGATAAGAACCGAGAGCACCGTGGCCGAATCCTCCGTTGCCCTGCTGAGCACGCGACGGTCTATTCCCAAGCGGTCGAACCCCTCTTTGTTTAGGTCGCAGGTGAGGATGATTGACATATATTGGTCGGCCGTGCACAGATTAAAGAAGAATCCCGAAAAAACCGTCGTCGAGACAGCCCCTACCACCCCGCGCACCCCTTTCAGGATGGCACGAGTAATGGTGCTTGCCATTCCACTGCCCATAAGCACCCCGCCGAAGCACATTGCCGAGAGGATGAGCCATATTGTATTCAGCATCCCGGCCATTCCACGGGTCGATACAAGAGCGTCGAGCGTGGCGTTACCCGTCTGCATTGCAGTAGCGTTGCACGAGGCTGTGAGCACAGCATTTACCGCGGCCGAAAAGGCTCCGTCAGCCTCTCCGCTCAGATGTTCGACCACAGCAGGCTGGGCAATAAGCATTGCCACGGCTGCCGCCACCACCGACACAAAGAGTGTGATGAGTACAGGCACGCGCCTCACAATAAGCACAAAAGTAACAAGAGGCACCAGAAGCAACCATCCGCTTATGTTAAACGTCTCGCACAACGCCTCGGAGAGGCCGTCGCCCGCAGCCTCGACCCCCTCGTACATATACACCCCCGCAACTGCATAAATGACAAGAGCCAGCAGCATCGAGGGCACAGTAGTATATATAAGGTAGCGTATGTGCGAAAAGAGTGTAACCCCTGCCGTCGAGGATGCAAGCACCGTCGTATCGGAGAGAGGCGACATTTTATCGCCAAAATAGGCGCCCGAGATTACAGCGCCCGCCGTCCACCACGCGGGAAAGCCCAACGAATATCCGATGCCCATAAAGGCCACTCCTATCGTGGCGCACGTTGTCCACGAGCTACCCGTAACAAGGCTCACCACCGCCGATATTATACACACCGACGGCAGAAACACCGCAGGGTGCAGCACCTGAAGACCATAATAAATCATCGTCGGGACAACGCCGCTCAGCATCCACGTTCCCGATATTGCACCAATGAGCAGAAGCACAAGAATAGAGATAGTCGAGGCCTCGACACTCTTTATTATGCGTTCCTCCATCACACGCCAGCGCACTCGATAAATTCCCATTGCAAGCGAGGCTGCCACAGCCGCGGCAATAAGCATCGCCATCTGACTGCCGCCCGAGAGAATATCGCCGCCCGTGCACAGCGCCACGATAATCAATATTGTCGATAGCACCGCAATGGGCACAAGCGAAACAAAAAGCGAGGGGGTCTTGTCTTTTTTATTAGAATCGGTCATTTTCAATCGTTTAGAAGCTCATCAATATTCTGTAACACGGCACCGGGGTAATAATGTTCTAAAATCTCGGTAAAATTATACCCCCGCTCGCCCATCATAGAGGCACCAATCTGGCAGAGGCCGACGCCGTGCCCCCACCCTGCGCCATTGAGCACAAAAATCAAAGAGCCGTCGGGCGCAGTCTCTTTATCCACCACAAAGGCCGAGCTGTAAAGGTGCGACGGCGAGAGCCATCGGCGTATTTCGAGTTCTTTGCCGACGATAATCGTCCGTTCGGTACCCACTATGCGCAGACGCACCAACCGCCCCGAGGCGGCACGCTCTACGGGTTGCAGGTCTATTATCTGCCCAAAAGTAAGGCCCGAGCGGCGCTCGATAATCTGCGTAAGCTCGCTTTGCGTGTAGCGCACACTCCAGCGGTAAAAATCGTTAGTCTCGCAGTCGTACCCCTTGAGCACCTGCGCAAGCACCGCCTTATCGTCGGTGTTACAGTAGGCCGCAGGCGAGTGCAGAATCCATTGGCGGGCATTATCCTCACGGGTAAGGTCGCAAAAATCGTCCCTATCCTCGCCGTCACGGAAGGCCCTGAGATAATCATAATCGACCCCCTCCCAGCAGGCCGAGAAACGCTCGGTTACTCCGCCGCAACACTTGCTGAAGCGCGCGTCGCACACACTCCCCTCGTAGGCAAGCACAAGATTGGAGGTTGCCTCGACAGCCTCGCGCACCTTTTCGTTGCAGCACGAGGGCAGCCCCTGATAGCGCTGACAATGGTCGTCGGCACAAAGGTCGAAGTGGGTGTGATTCTCGCGTGTGTACCAGCGGATAATCTGCCCCTCGGCCTCGCAGCCCAATGTCGTCTGTGCCGAAGCCTCGCGACGCACAAGTTGCGCATAGAGCCAGCTGCGCGATATTACAGTGTGAGCCTTTAGAAACTCTATCGAGGCGGTGGGCGACATTTCGGACGATATTACACTGTGCAGATATTTCTCGACCTGGAGGGTGTTTATAGCCCTCGCCTCGCCCTCCTCGACAATGAAGCGAAGTTCGCCCTCGAACGTCTGAGACTGCGTGCGCTGCCAATGAAAATCGACCCCGATAATTACGTCGTGCAGCGTAAAGAGCGCACTCTCCGACTGCGGCACAAGCGTAAGGGTGTCGCGTCGCATCCCCTCGAAGAGAATTGCGCCGTCGAGCATCGCCACCGTATAGTCGCCGTCGGCAAGCGGGGTTTCGTCCAAAGAGTAACCGCCCGCGAGCGAGAATCTTATTTTCGGGGCGCGCAAAATTCCTATATTAACCCGTCTCATACTCGGTCGGAGGCTTGCAGGCGCTCCTTCACCGCCTCAAATTCGAGCGGCGAGAGTGCAACCTCTTTTAAAATATCGTGCGCCTCACGGCTTGTGATACGCTCAAAATCCTCGCCTCGCGGGGCTATCATAAGGCCGCACATATCAAGCAGGCCGGGGCTTATGAGGCGCTGCTCGGCAGCCTCGGCCGTGTAGCACTGCGGACGATGCTTGGCACGCGGAAAGACAACTGTGAGCCACCCCTCGTCGGGACGATAGACGGTTACCACATTTACGCGAGGCTCGGCAGCACCGGGCGCGCAAGGAAGCGCCTCGACGAGCATCTGCATAAGAGCCGTTGACGAGGATATTTCGGCAGCGTCTATTACAAACATCGGCACAAGATAAGAGCTTGACGAATAGAGGATTGAGCGCCCCTTTACCACCAACGGCTCCATATTGTCGAAAGCCTCGGTTGCCCAACGGTCGGAAAAGAGAGGAATGTCCGCGGCGCGCACCGCCTGAAGATGAGCGTGGTCGGGCGCCGAGGCTCCACACTCGGCACCGTTGTAAAAGAGTGCCGTTCCCGGCCACTCGGCACTGAGCGTGAGCATATCCCAATAGAGGCTGCTCAGACGCTGCGGCACGTGCCGCCTAAGCGGCAGCGTAAAATGTTGCGGCAGTATGGGGAAGGGGTTCACAAGAAGCTCGACGTCGAAAAGAGCATCGACCTTTATTTGAGCCTCGGGACGAGAAGCGGCGCACAAGAAGCAGGGACGCTTCTCAACCGCCTCTTTATCGACCCGCGCCGCCGTCGAGACGATGCGGGCGGGATTGTGCTGGAGCGTTATTCCGCAATCGAGCTTTTTTATTTTCACCTCGTCGAGGGCGGCGAAGCGACGGGCCGCCTCTGGCCACTGAGCCAGCTGACGGGCAAAAAAATCGTCCTTTTGGTCGCTCGATACTCGCCTCAACGAGGCTATGAGACGCTGTCGGGCCTCAAGCTCGGCCGTGCGAAGAGAATCCTTGTAGGTATTATGCGCATTGACCTTTGCGTGCGAGAGTGCCGCGTCCGAGTTACCCTCCCAGCGGCGGCACAGATAAAGGACGTCGTAAATGCGCCCTATGCGGTAACTGCGCGATATTTGAAGCCCCACGGCATAATCCTCGCCGTAGCTAACATTGGGAAAGCCCACGGCGCGCACCACAGGCGTAAAGAATGCTCTTGGGGCGCCGAGGCCGTTTATGCGCAGGGCGTTGTTGCGACCATTCTCCTCGCTCCACTCGCGGTGGTCGATTACCCCCGGCGGCAGCGTTTCGAGATTAAAATTGCATATTCTGTATGTCCCCACAATCATTGCACACTGCTCGCGATAAAATTCATCGACGATGCGTTGCAGCACACCGTCGTCGCTGTAAAGGTCGTCGCTGTCGAGCTGTATGGCGAAGCGTCCGCACAGCGGGCTGCTGACGGCATAATTCCAGCAGCCGCCGATGCCGAGGTCGGTGCGCTCGGGCACAAGATGGCACACGCGCTCGTCGTCGAAGGCCTCTATCACGCTGCCCGTTCCGTCGGTCGAGTGATTATCGACCACCAAGATATTGAATTTAAAATTGGTCTTTTGCGAGAGTATCGACCCTATTGCGTCGCCGATTGTCGAGACGCGGTTAAGCACGGGGATTACCACCGACGCCTCGACGGGAAAATCGCCCTCGGTAAGGTCGATTGTGTCGTATTTATATGGTGGCAGACAGCCGCCGATGCGGCGCAGATGCTCGGTGCAGACAGCCTCCATCTCAATCTGTACGCTGCGCTGCGCGGGGTTAACATAATCGAACTGTTTTTCGCCGCTCTTACGTGTGTCGGCCTCATTCTCGACGTACAGGCTCTGCGCCAGATGCTGCAAACGTCCCACACGGCTCAGCGCCAATCGCATCTGATAAAATCCCGCATAGCGGCAATCTTCGAGCCCCTGCGAGGCATACTCCTTAAGCGCCTCGGTGCGCACGGCGACCAACGCTCCAAAATCAAAATCGTTCCTCAGGCTGCCCGCCTGATAATCAATCGTGGGAGCCTCGCACAGTGCACCGTCCACCATTTTGGCATAATCGCAGTAGAGCATCGAAGCGTCGGGCTCCATTGAGCGGCACATAAGAGTGAGCGCGCGCTCCGAGGGAGTATCGGCAAGCTCCTTCAACTGAAAAACAACGTAAGGAGCCTCGGCGCGACGGGCCGCATCGACAAAGAGAGCACTCTCGGCGAGCGAGGCAGCCTCAATGGCCGATACTTTTGCCGGCAGATTCTCGGGAGACGTGCCCGGCGCACACCACAGATATATTCTTGCTACCTCGTCGCAAGCGGCAAGAGCCTCAACAGCCTCAATCCCCTCTGCGGGACAAGGCATAAACATTTCAAATTTCACACTATCCATTGCAATAGAATTTATTCTCTAAAAAACAAAAAGAAACAGAAGCCGTCTCATTTGTTTCGCACCTTTTTTGTCCCCAAAAAAACAACGAAGCAAGAAGCTGTTTGTAATTTTCTCAAATAACCCCTTAAAATAGACAGCATCCAATATTTTTTTGCGAAAATAGTAAAAAAAGGGCTATCGCACCCATAAAAAGAGCGTAGTTTTATACCAAAAAGCCGAAAAAAGAGCATTTTGTCAAAAATAAGCCGTCGTAAGAAAAATAAATCGGGCTTTTTTGTTTATCTTAGTGCAAAATTTCAGAAAAACAATCCCACAAATATGAAAAGAGTAACATTACACATTGCCCTACTTTTGCTTCTGACAGCCACGGGCGTGCAAGCACAATCGGACAACTACAAGAGATTGGCCCAAGAGATTACACAGTCGTGCAACAGCGATTACAGCCGCGCGCAAGAGATTTTCCGCTGGATATGTACCAATATAAGCTACGACCTTGAGGGCAAGGCCAACAGCGCCGAAAAATGTCTTAAAGAGCGTCGGGGAACGAGTTTCGGCTACTGTCAATTGTATGCACGATTGGCGCAGGCCGTCGGGTTGCAGCCCACTGTGGTTACAGGAAAAGCCAAAGGAGAATCGGCAACAAAAGGGCACTGCTGGATATTTTTAGAGTGCGACGACAATCAATTGCTCATCGACCCAATGTGGGGCTCGGGCAGCATAAACGACGGAAAATTTGTGCGCAACATAGACGAGGCGTGGTTCGACGTTGCCCCCGAGTGGATGATATTCAGCCACTTTCCACAGGATAAAAAATTTCAGCTGCTGAAGAAAAAATTAAGCGAGAAAGAGTTTCAAAAACTCCCCTTACTGTTCCCTTACATTCAAAATTACGGATTCGACGCTGCAAAAATGTTGAATCTTGCAATGAAAAGCGACGAGGGAGTGCCCACAATATATCAGCCCACCAACGGACTCGACATACAGATAATGGAGGTTCCACTGCACGAGAGGCTGCAAGTGGGCGAGGCTTACAGCTTCACACTAAAGAAGAAAAGCCCGCACAAGATAATGCTCATCTGCGGCAGCGAATATGTTACCGAGGATATGTGGCAGCGTAGCGACAGCATCTACACACTAAGCTACCGTCCCTTTAAGACCGATAAAATGAGCCTCTCGTTCGAAAGCGACAACAACGGCACATACACCACGTTTGTCGAATACTCCATAGCGCCGCCCACCCGCGCCCACCTCGACACACTCGAAAAATACCGCCCGCTGGCTGCCGAGGAGGTGCGCAACCTCACAAGCACGAACATCGAGATTCTGGAGCGTATGAAGATTGACGGCCACAAGCTGCTCAAAGGCATAAGAGACAAGGAGATAACCTCGCTGCCACAATTCTTCAAAGACTGCAATTTCGAGATTATCGACATTCCCCTCTCGGGCACATTGGAGGTGGGCAAAGAGTACCTTTTCAAGATACGTCCGCGCACAAAAGGCGATACGTGGCTCATACGGCACGGACACAAGCGTTTCCGCCGTTGGAGCATCGACCCCGCGAGCGGCACACAAGAGATTACCGTGCGCCCAACAGAGGCCGGCGAGCTTGAGCTCTCGGTAATCTTGGCCGACGACAAAGGATTCTACCACAGTTGCATAAAATACGAGGTAAAATAGAGGTAATAATAACACGCGCGCGACGGATTTTAGGCCGTTAGTGCCCCTTTTCTCACTTTTTTACACTATCTTCGCAGAAAATTTCGCCCGCACAGATGGAGAATTGCAAGATGAAACTTTTGGGAATGACACTCCCGCAGATAAAAGAGGCAGTAACAGCGGCCGCAATGCCCGCATTTACCGCCAAGCAGATAGCCGATTGGGTCTATAAGAAACGTGTGCGCTCGATTGAGGAGATGAGCAACATTTCGTTGAAAAATCGCGAGAAACTGTCGCAGATTTTCACGCCGGGCTTTTCGGCCCCCGTCGAGGCTGTGCGTTCGACCGACGGCACAATAAAATACCTTTACAGGGTAGATAACGACCATTTTGTCGAGGCAGTATATATTCCCGACGGCGAGCGTGCCACACTGTGCGTATCGTCGCAGGTGGGCTGCAAGATGAATTGCCTGTTCTGTATGACGGGCAAGCAGCGCTACACGGCCAACCTTAGTGCCAACGAAATTGTTAACCAGATATTTGCGCTCCCCGAGTTCGAGAAACTCACAAATATCGTGTTTATGGGAATGGGCGAGCCCTGCGACAATCTCGATAATCTGTTGCAGGCCATCGAGATACTGACCGCCGACTACGCAACAGCGTGGAGCCCTCACCGTCTGACAGTATCGTCGGTAGGCGTGCGCAAAGGCCTTAAGCGACTGCTCGATGGCGGCGATTATCATATAGCCATAAGCCTGCACCACCCCGACCCCGCGCGCCGCAGCGAGATTATGCCCGCCGAGCGCGGATACTCGATAACCGAGATTGTGGAATTGTTAAAAGAGTATGACTTCAGCCACCAGCGTCGTCTCACATTCGAGTATATTGTGTTTAAGGGAATAAACGACAGTCAGGCACACGCCCGCAAGCTGCTGCGACTGCTCGACGGCCTCGACTGCCGCATAAACCTCATACGCTACCACGCAATACCCGGCGTGCCGCTCGACGGCGTCGATAGCGAAGCAATGACGCGTCTGCGCGACTATCTCACCGCCAACGGAGTGTTCACAACAGTGCGCGCCTCGCGTGGCGAGGATATTTTCGCAGCCTGCGGAATGCTATCGACAAAGAAGCAAGAAGAAGAGAATAAATAACTAAAATAGAACCACTTATGAAAAAATTATTTTTATCATTGGTATCATCAATTTTATTGATAGCCTGCACAGGCGACGGCCCTACACTGTTCAAGCCATCATCGAGCGGCCTGCCCTACGAGGTTCTTGTTGTCTGCGACAAGGAGATGTGGGAGGCACCCTCGGGTCGCGCCCTTTTCAATGTGCTCGACACAGATATTCCCGCAATCCCGCAGCCCGAGCGCTCGTTCCGCATCTCGCAGACAAGCCCCGAGGGATTCGACAATCTGCTTCTCACGTTCCGCAATGTGATAGAGGTAGATATTAACCCCCAGCGCTACACACAGACAAAATACAAATTCCGCCGCGACCCTTACTCGACCCCGCAGGTGATAATGACCATACAATCGCCAAGCGAGAAAGAGTTTAAAGAGTATGTCGAGGCCAACGGACAGACAATAATAGACTTTTTTACATCCACCGAGATGAACCGCGAGCTTCGACGCCTCGAAAAGCCCAACGCACATAACGGGCGCTTCCTCGACAGCCTCAACGCAAAATTCGGTTGCGAAATGTTCGTACCCATCGAGCTGCAAAACATCAAGAGCGGAAAGGATTTTATATGGGTATCCGATATGCAGTCGGTAAACAGCGTCGTTCTTAATTTTGCCGTTTACAGCTACCCCTACACCGACGTAAGCAATTTCACATTAGAGAATTTCCTTCAGAAGCGCGACTCGATAATGAAGGCCAATCTGCCCGGCGGCCGTCCCAACAGCTATATGAAGACCGAGCACGATTATGTAGTGATGAAAGAGACCGAGTTTCGCGAGCGCTATATGCAAGAGGTTCGCGGCCTATGGTCTATGGAGAACGACGCAATGGGCGGCCCGTTCGTATCGCACAGCGTAGTAGATGAGGTAAACAACCGAGTAATTGTGGCCGAGGCATTCGTCTATGCAGCCAGCCGCAAGAAGGGCGACCTTATACGCAAACTCGAAGCGGCACTCTTCTCGCTTCGTCTGCCCGCCGACAAGGCAATAGCCGGCAGCACCCACATTCCCGAGATTATAATCGAGGAGACCTCGGACAGCAGTAACACACAAAATTAAGAAGCCTCTCAACAATATGAACGACAAGCGTAAAATAAGAGTAGGAATAACACAAGGCGATATTAACGGCATTGGTTACGAGATAATATTCCGCACATTCGAGAATAGCGAAATGTTTGAAATATGTACCCCTGTCGTCTATGGTTCGCCCAAATTGGCAGCCTATCATCGTAAAGCCCTCGAAATTGATATAACATACAACGCAGTAGTAAATCCCTCCGACATTCAGGATGGCAAGCTCAACATAATAAACTGCAACAGCGACAATATTATAATAGAGCTTGGAACAGCCACAAAAGAGAGTGGCGAGGCTGCCTATCAGGCACTCGAAAGAGCCATAAAAGATTATCAAGAGGGAATAATAGACCTTTTGGTAACAGCGCCGATAAACAAAAACACCATTCAGAGCGACGATTTTAAGTTCCCCGGACACACCGAGTATCTTCAGGAGCGATTGGGAGGCGGCGATAAATCACTTATGATACTGTGCAGCGACGAGGTACGATTCGCCATTGCAACGTCGCATCTGCCACTGCGCGACGTACCCGAGGCCATCACCCCCGAGCTCCTCGAAGAGAAAATCACCATCTTCGACCACAGCCTCAAAGAGGACTTTAACATCGACGCACCCAAGATTGCCGTGCTCTCGCTCAACCCCCACTCGGGCGACAACGGCCTTTTGGGCAAAGAGGAGATTGAGACAATAATCCCCACGATAAACAAAATGAGCCGCGAGGGCATTCTGTGCTACGGCCCATTCGGTGTCGATGGCTTTATGGGCAGCGGCAAATACAAAGCCTTTGACGGAATATTGGCAATGTATCACGACCAAGGCCTCACCCCAATGAAGCTCCTTGCAATGAGCAACGGCGTTAATTTCACCGCAGGCCTGCAAGCCGTGCGCACCTCGCCCGCCCACGGTGTCGCCTACGACATTGCAGGCAAAGGCTGTGCCGACGAAAATTCCTTCCGTCAGGCCATCTACACGGGAATTGACATTTTCCGCAACCGCCTACAATACAACGAGGCGCGTCGCCGTCCCCTGCGCAAGCTATATTTCGAGAAGCGCGACGACAGCAACCGTCTGAATCTTCAAGCCGAGGAGTAAGAGCAATGGACTATGCCATAATTGCCGCAGGCGAAGGCTCGCGATTGGCACAAGAGGGCATCGGCTACCCCAAGCCCCTTGTACCATTGAACGGTGTCCCCCTTATCGAGAGGCTCATAAGAATTTTTGCGCGACACAACGCCCGCTCCATAAGCATAATAATAAACAGCCGACAGAGCGAGACACGGAGGCTGCTCACAGCGCTCGCCGCACAGTTTCCGCTGAATATCGTTGTAAAAGACACCCCAAGCTCAATGCACAGTATGCACGCCCTTGCACCCTATCTGCGCAGGGGCCGATTCTGCCTCACCACCGTCGATACAATCTTCGGCGAGGAGCAGTTCGGAGCATATATCGAGGCCTTCGAGAATAGCACGAGCGACGGCCTTATGGCCGTTACCGACTTTATCGACGACGAAAAGCCCCTATATGTGAGCACAACCCCCGACCTGCGCATCACAGGCTTCCACGACACCCCACCGAAAGAGATTCAATATATCTCGGGCGGAATATACGCACTGAGCCCAGCCTCATTAGATACGCTCGAAAAGTGCATAGCAGCGGGCGAGGCTCGTATGCGCAATTTTCAGCGGCGCCTTGTAGCCGAGGGGCACAAGCTCGACGCCTACCCCTTTGGCAAGATAATCGACATTGACCACGCCGAGGACATAAAAAAAGCCGAAGAATTTATCGGCAGCCTGTAACAGTAGTAGCACAATGAAAATTGCAGCCGTAGAACGCAATCCCCTACACTCCCCGGCAATGGTCGATAACGACCGCGCCATCCTCGGAGCAACCGCCCGGAAGCTGATGCAGGCGGGACACAGCGTGCACATAATGCCCGCCCCACCCACCAACGAAGCCTACGATGCAATAATCACAATGACACGTACCGCCCCGAGCCTCGACACACTGCAAAGGCTCGAAGAGCGCGGCACAACGATACTGAACCGTCCCGCCGCCGTGCGACGCTGCTCGCGCCAGCTCTTTACCCACATTCTCTCGCAGAACAATATTCCGCAGCCCCCACACTGCATAATAGAGAGCATCGGCGAGCCTCCCCGCGAAGGCTACCCACAGTGGATAAAGCGCGCCGACGGATGGTCGTGCCACCCGCAAGACGTCTCATTTGCACAGAGCCCCGACGAAGCAAAAGAGGCCATCGAGAAGATGCGTTCACGAGGCATCGAGCGCATAATTTGCAGCCGCCACATTGAAGGCGACATAATAAAATTCTACGGAGTATCGGGCAGCGGAGGCTCGGCCCCCTTTTTCGCGCTGCACCACCCCGACGCCAATAAGACAAAATTCGGATTAGAGCGATACAACGGCCCCTGCCGCCACCACCCGTTCGACCCCACCTATCTGCAAGCAACAGCCTTTGCCGCCGCCCGCGCAATAGGGCTCGACATTTTCGGAGGCGACTGCATCGTCTCGCCCGACGGCAAAATACACATAATAGACATTAACGATTTTCCCAGCTTCACAGCCTTCCGCGACAAAGCCGCCGAGGCCATTGCAACATTAACAATAGAACGAGTAAAAGAGAAAAATGAACGAACAAGATAAAAAAGCCTACGAAGCATCAATAAAATCACGAGAGACCGAGGAGTTTCTCGACCTATGGTTCTATCGTCCCATAGGCTTCCGCTGCGCACTCTTTTTCCGCAACCGCGGAGTGCACCCCAACGTAATAACCATAATATCAATATTCTTGGGAGCAGCCGCAGGAATATGTTTTGCTCAAGAGAGCCTCAGATGGAACATTTTGGGTATATTGCTGCTTATGTGGGCCAATCTGTACGACAGCACCGACGGACAGCTTGCGCGCATCACGGGACAAAAAACCCGTTGGGGCCGCATTCTCGACGGCTTTGCGGGCGACGTATGGTTCTTCTTCATATACGCCGCCATTGCCGTGCGCACCACATTCACCCCCATCCCCTTTGCCCCCGAATATCAGTGGGGCGTGCTAATATGGATACTCTGCTCATTTGCAGGCTTTTGGGTGCACGGCTCGCAGTGTCAGCTTGCCGACTACTACCGCAACATTCATCTGTACTTTATGAACGAGCGCAACGGCAATGAGTTTCACAATTCCGAGACACAACGCCGCATATTCGACGAGACACCGTGGCGCGGAAACTTCTTTTGGAAAATATTCCTGCACTTTTACGTTGCCTACACCGAGAATCAAGAGCGAATGTCGCCCAAATTCCAACAGCTGATGGCCCGCATAAAAGAAAAATATGGCAACAATGTCCCCCGCGAGCTGTGCGAGGAGTTTCGCTGCGGCAGCCGCCCACTGATGAAATACACCAACATACTCACATTCAACTCGCGCTTCATAATGCTGTGGCTGACGATGCTCATAGGAGAATTGTGGCTCTATCTGTTCTTTGAGTTAGTGATACTGATGGCAATATTCCTATATATGCAGTACAAGCACGAGCAGTTGAGCCGACGAATAACACAAAAGATAGAAGATGGCTATGAATATCGTTAAAGGCATAATATTCGACTACGGAGGCACCATAGACACCAACGGCACCCATTGGGCCGAGGTAATATGGGAGCAGTACCAAAAGGCCGGGGTGAGTATTCCGAAAGAGCATTTCCGCGAGGCATACGTTCACGGCGAGCGCACCCTTGCAAAACACCCAATCATTCATCCCGACGACACATTCCGCACGCTGCTCGAAAAGAAAATTGCCATCCACCGCGAATACCTCGGCCCCAAAATGAGCCCCGAGCAACAAAAAAACATCGCCCGAGGCTGCTACCAAAAGGTACTCGACACAATGCAGGAGACGCGCCCCGTAGTCGAGAGACTATCGAAGCGCTACCCTATGGTGCTTGTAACAAATTTCTACGGCAATATGCCCGTAGTGCTTAAAGAGTTTGCCCTTGAGCAATATTTTATAAAGATTGTCGAGTCATCGGTGGTGGGCCTCAGAAAGCCCGACCCTGCACTATTCTCATTGGGCGTCGAGGCGCTGTCGCTCCCCGCGCGGGAGATTGTCGTCATAGGCGACTCATACCGCAAGGACATACTCCCCTCGCACACAATAGGCTGCTCGACCGTGTGGCTCAAAGGCTGCGGCTGGCAGCCCGAGACACCCCTCCCCGAGGCACAGCCCACCGCCACGATAAGCAACCTAAGTGGGCTTTTGGACATTATATAGCGAGTGGCCTCTTAACTTATCAAAGGCAAACAATAAATGCCGCAGGTTGTTATAATGGAAAAACCATTAAACAACCTAAATTATGAGAGCCCAACTAACCATTCTGCTACTTACACTGACCCTCGGCACAGCAGCCCACGCGCAGGGCATCGGCCCCGAGAGTTACAACATTCACCACAGCGACAGCTGCTGGTACGTAACAATGAACTATCGCATAGCGCAGATGCCCAAGGACGACGAGCTCATCCTCATCACACAAATTTGTTGTCCCGACACCTGCATAAACGACAGCACCCGACGCTTTCAGGGCAAGCGATACGCCAAAAAGTACCTTAAGGAGTATGGCCATCTGCCGCAGCTCAGCCAAGCGGGATACAACAGTTTCACAATGATAATCCCCGAGCAGATGGTAACCGACACACTCATAGGCGTAACGTACAGCGAATATACAAGCCCCGAGGGCACAATCGGAGCATTGGACACCACCGAGATTATCCTTCCGCGCCCCGCCACGCTAAGCTGCCATCCGCTGCGCAACCGTCCCACACAATCGGATATATTAGCCCACAGGCACCCCTACATAAGAAACATTGCACAATATGCCGTGCTCGACGGCTCGACGGCGCACATTCCCACGAACCTCACGGGACACGTCCATTTTGCGATGAACAGCCGGCACCTCGACCCCAATTATAAGAATAATGCCGCAACGATAGACAGCCTCGTGGCTGCAATCTCAACCCTTATGGGCGATAAGAATGCACAGGTACAATCTATACAGATAGTAGGCTACTCCTCGCCCGACAGAGCCGACGAGATTGTCCCCAAATTGGGCTATAAGCGAGCCGTCGCGCTGCGCGACCATCTGCAACACAGCTGCAACCTCCCCGACAGTGTCTTCGAGGTTGCCGACGGCGGAAAACATTGGATGCGCATTTACGGTAATCTGGCCGCACAGCACAGCCCCAAGAGCGACACGCTCGCACTGCGCCTGCTCAACGAGCCTAATGCAAAAAAGCGCCTCGCCACACTGCGCAGCTACAATGGCGGGCAGCAATATAAGAAAATATGCAGCGACAGCAGCCATCTGCACCGCGGCGCCTGCTGCACACGCATCTACTATCACAATCTATCGGACAGCAGCACCCACAAGCTCAACAGCATCGTGGCCGAGCTGTTGAGCAACCCGCATCCCGACTACCCCTCGCTGCTAAGCAGGCTGAAGGAGTTTACAGGCGATGCGCGTGCCCTTAACCTCATTGGTATAATAGAGCATCGTCTGCACCACCGTGCGGCCGCCGCCGAGGCTTTTAAAAAGGCGGCGCTTATGGGCGACGAGCAGGCAACTGCCAATATGGATATTTTAGGGCTCAGTATGGACTGATAAAGAGCTTTTCAACGTACCATTTTTTGTGTGTCCGTCGGTTGCTTACAGCCGACGGACGCTCTTTATTTAAGATTCCCGACAATAAAGCCATAAATGCAACCCGATTGCAAATAATCGGACGGCCGAGGAGGTAAGCTATTTTTTTCTTATCTTCGCAGACGAAAAAAACAACAATCACAATGGAAAAATATATAACACCACTCATTGAGCTACTAAACGAAATGTCGCCCTATCTGCTCTTGGGCTTTCTTATCGCAGGCATACTACACGAATTTGTACCTCAGAAGATTTATCGCACCGGCCTCTCGAAAGGCAACACACGCTCCGTGATTTTAGCGGCACTCTTCGGCGTTCCGTTGCCGCTGTGCTCGTGCGGAGTAATCCCCACGGCAATGTCGCTGCGACGCGAGGGAGTGTCGAAAGGGGCAACAACGTCGTTCCTAATATCCACCCCGCAGACAGGCGTCGATTCCATCCTTGCCACAGCCTCGCTATTAGGAGCACCCTTTGCCCTGCTGCGCCCCATAGTTGCATTTGTAACCGCAATCATCGGCGGATGCTTGGTCAACAGATTCGACAAGCAGGACGAGGCGTGCAGCGCCCCCCTCGACAGCAGTCAAAAGAGCAACAAAAGCCTTTGGAAAAAATGCGTCGGCGCCCTTGAATATGGCTTTATAAATATGCTTCAGGATATTGGCAAATGGATTGTCATAGGGCTTGTTGTTGCGGCGGTAATCACTATTCTTGTGCCCGATAATTTCTTTACGGCCTACAGCGACAAGCCAATTGTGAATATGTTCATTGTGATGCTATTCTCGGTGCCTATGTATCTGTGTGCCACGGGCTCAATTCCCATTGCCGCGGCGCTTATGCTCAAGGGGCTGTCGCCCGGCGCCGCTCTTGTGCTGCTTATGGCGGGCCCCGCCACTAATGTAGCGGCCATCCTTGTCATAAAAAAAGTAATGGGCCTGCGCACACTGCTCATCTACCTATCGACAATCATTGCGGGGGCATTCGCCTTTGGGATTATAGTCGATTATCTGCTGCCCGCTCATTGGTTCACAAGCGCAATTGTTTCGGGCGAGGCAGCCTGCTGCTCGGCCGAGGCGAGCGTGTGGTGGAAGAGTGGTTCGAGTATTCTGTTTGCTCTGCTGCTGGCTGCCGCATTTATTCTAAAATATATTAAACCCCATAAACATACAACTATGCAAAAGGAATTTAAAATCAAAGGTATGATGTGCAACCACTGCAAGGCCAACGTCGAGAGGAATCTGAGCAAGATTGAGGGCGTTACGGGCGTAACCGTGAACCTTGAGCAGGGTATTGCCTACGTCGAGGGTAGCTTCGATGCAGGGCTGGTTATTTCGTGTATCGAGAATCTGGGCTACGAGTATATAAGAGAATAACAAGCCTTACAGAAGAATATAAATATGTTGGGGAGTGTAAATTACACTCCCCAACATATTTTACGTTAAAGACCTGCGGCCTTTCGTTATTTTATAATTACCTTTTTACCGCCTACAATATAAACGCCTGCACGCTCGATGCGCTTGACGCGGCGTCCGCAAAGGTCGAATATCTCGGCTCTGTTTGTTTCACCCGTAACAACCTCAATGGCTGTATCTTCGTTTTTCTCGAAGCGGGCCACAAAATTCAGATTGTCGGTAACCGTCAGTGTGTGCAGCGTGTCGGCACTCACAAGCGTATCTTGGCTGAACCATCCTGTAAAGCTATAATCGGCCTCGGGCGAGGCTTTCAGTGTTACCTCGGTGCCGCTATCCACCGTTACCGACTGTGCGTCGTTCACCGTTGCCGTACCGCCCTCGGTTGCCTCGACGCTCACTGTGTAGGTAGTAATTTTCAGTGGTTTAAGCCCTATAAAGGCCTTGTGGCTGTCGGTCTTAGAGGCATAATCATCGCTCGACGTTGGGTCCATTTTGGCAAGGGTAAAATAACCGTTGCACGAGCCTCCCCACCCCCAATTAAAATGATAATAACCCTTGTCGGTGTATCCGTCGATGATGAAAATGTGCTTAGCGTCGCTGCCCGAGCCTGCATTTGTGGCAACGTAAGGCACGGGACACGAATCGTTTAGGCTCGCGCGGAGCAGTTCGTTCCAGCGCTCATCGCCCACTAAGAAGCGTTGCGTTGCACCCGAGGCGTTCCCCGTCTGCTGCGATATATCTACGTACCCAAAATGACGTGCCATTCTATAAGCATTCTCGCTACCACTTGTACTGTATGTGCCGTACGACAGACCATAGGCGTAGCCTAAGTCGCGCATAACAACCGCAACCTCATCGGCCTGCTCCTCGGTGTAATTCTTATATTCGAGGGGCATATTATCCCAATTGTACGTATGTCCGAGTTCAAGTTTCTCACCTGTATTAGGATTATATACGTTGCCCTCGCCCCTGAGAGGCCATTTGTGGTGGCGCATCACAATGGCAAAGGCCGTGGCGATGCAGCCCGTGAGTGCCTGACGGCCGCTTGCAGTGAAGCACAGTTTATTAAATGGAGCACCCTGAGCCCAGCGTGCCGTCCCGAGGTTCACGATAACATTGCCCACGCTTGCAGCATCTGCCGGAGCATTTGAGAGCCCTTTTGCACGTGCCCGGCGTATCTGCGCATCAATATCGGCAAGATAGTCGCGCATTCCTGCGGGAAGTTCCTCTATCGAGGCGGGCAGCGGCTCATCGGAAAAGCCGATAAAAGGGCAGCTGACAGCGTCGCCCGATACTACTGCAAAGCCTTTTCCGTCGGGGGCGGCTATAAGATAGTGTGTCGGCTCGTCGCTATTCGATGGCAATAGCACGCGCGGCTCCGACGAACGCACGGCGCGACGAGGCTGCACCCCCTCGGCCTGCGCAAAGAAACCCTCGGCAATGGCGAGCGCCCGTTTGTATCGGGCATCCTGCGCCTGTGTCGATATGCAAAAGAGTGCTGCCAACAGCAATAATATTGATTTTTTGTAATTGTGCCACATAATTTTGTCCGTTTTTATCTTTATTTTAATTGTTTACCATCGCTAAAGGCGTTGCCTGCCTTTGCCCCGAGCTCAATGTAGTTGTGGTTGACGGGGTCGTATGTTATCGGGCGTAATTTTGCAACGTCAATTTTTCCATCGGTCAGAATGCTCTCGTCGGCGCTTACATTCACGATGCGTCCCACAAGATGGTTGCTTTCTTTGTCGTACGACACAAGAGTACATTCGAGCGTCATTGGCAACTGCTCTATTATGGGCGCGTTGACCGCCTCGCTGCGCACCGCGCTGAAGCCCGCCTTTGCAAATTTATCGGGTACCTTATTGCCCGATACAATACCCACATAGTCGCACTGTGCAAGAGACTCGGCCGTGCCCACGCTGACAGTAAAAGCACCCGTCGAGAGTATGTTTTTTGTAGTCTTATGCCCCTCGGACAGACACACTCCGATGGTCTCATCGGTGAATATTCCGCCCCAAGCGGCGTTCATTGCATTGGGCACTCCCGCCTCGTCGTATGCCGCCACTATCAGCACCGGCATTGGGTAGAGCCAGCTTTTCTTTCCAAAATTCTTACGCATAATACTCTATTTTAAATTATATCTTATCCATACTGTTTCGCCCATCTGTTCGACGCTCTTCAGACGCAGAGGCGTGGGCTTACGCCCCTTATCCTTTATGCCGTCGAACACAGCGGTCATCCCGGCGCGACCGTCGATGCCCGGGGCCACCATAAAACTAACCTCGTCGAGCAGCCCTGCCTCAAGAAAAGCCGCGTTTATATTGCCGCCGCCCGTTACCGCAAGCCTTTCAACGGCAAACTCCTCGGCAAGAATCTCCATTGCCCTCGCAAGGTCGATAGAGCCCTTGCCCACTGCAATCCACGATATTCCCTGTCGGGTGAGGCAGTCGTGATAGGCTCGGGGGGCATCCTCCGAGGTAACCACAAGCAGTGCCCCGGCATCATATTCGTTGGCGTCCCACTGCAAGCGTCCGCGGGTGTCTGTTGCCACGCAATAGGCCGACGAGCGTCGCGCCACAAAGAACGCCTCGTGCCCGATGGGGGTGCTATCCGCCGCCTCGAAAGGCTCGCCCGCAGCATAGTGCATCTGCATTGTAACGCGTCCCATAAGCATCGAGGGGCAGTCGAGCGCCTCTAATGCCTCGTAATATTCGTTGCCACCCTCAATCTGCTCGGTCATTTCGCAGTCTATTCTGCCGTCAACCGAGGCTATCATATGACAAATTATATAAGGTCTCATAATTCTGTTTTTTTATATTACATCTGCCTGCTATAAGAGACCGATAATATCCTTTAGACGGTGCACCTCGAATGTCGGCCTAAAAGGCAGATTATCAATGCCCTTTCTATTGAAAAATATCTGTCTGAGCCCCACATTGGCCGCTCCTGCAATGTCTGTCTCGAACATATCCCCAATCATTATGCTATCCTCGAGGGTCGAGCCTGTGCTGCCGAGGGCATACTCGAAAATCTCGCGGCGGGGCTTGTTTACCCCAATGTGGTCGGATAGTATCAGCGCCTTAAAATAGTCTCTGATGCCCGTAGTAAGCATCTTCTGCTCTTGCAGCTCCTGAAAGCCGTTCGAGAGTATGTACAGATTATATTTCGGATGCAGATATTCGAGCAGCTCCTTAGCCCCCTCGATGAGAATATTCTTTGTCGGGATGCGCCCCAGAGCCTCGCGGCAGAATCGGGCGGCAAGCGCCTCGTCGTGCACGCCGACAACCTCAAGCGGGTGGTTGTAACGTATGCGGTTAAGCTCGTCCTTTGTTATTTCGCCGCGGCCATACTGCTCCCACAACTGCAAATTGCGCGGAGCATATATCTGCATATAGTGGTCGAAAGAGAGGAAGAAACGCTCATAATCGAGCAGTTCGTACGTCTCTTTGAATGCCTCGCGCGAGGCTGCACTAAAGTCGTACAGCGTGTCGTCGAGGTCGATAAATATGTTCCTGCATTTTTCCATACATTCTCTACAAAAAAGCGTGCCGCCCCCCCGCCAAAAAGAACCCGAGGCTTATCTTATCGCACCTGAATTACCAAATATTTCGACACACTCCAGAAGGCAACTGCGTCGGTTATTGTAAGCACATACTGCTTGTTTGCGTCGCGCTCGAGTTTGTAGCTGCCCTCGGGGTGCGTTGTCAGCAGTTTGGCACGGCGAGCATAGGTGTTTATGGTGCGTAGCTCGCGCAGGTCGGCCTTTGTAAAATAGCCCAAATTGGCGTTTGTGGCGCGTAGTACGTCGCCACTCTTGAGGATATTCTCATCCTTTAGCTCGCGCTTGGTGCCTACTGCATACCACACGGTGTTAAGCTCGGCATCTTGTATCTCGATGGTCTGCTCGCTTCTCTCGTTCGACTGTGCAAGCTGCTCGACTGTTCTGTCGAGCTGTTCGATGCGAATATCGCGCTTCGACAATTCGGCCTGCATAGCTTCGAGCTCGGCACTCTTTTTGTCGAATTGCGCCTGCAAATTATCGAGCATACTCTTCAGTTGCTTATAGGCTCCCTGATTTTTACTGAGCTGTGCCCGCAGATTCTCAATCTCTTGCTTGTTGCGTTGGAGCGTCTCGTTTATATAGGCAAAATCATTCTCGATGCTCTCGGTACGGCTCTTCTCGCTGCCTACTGCGTCGAGATTTATGCGTCCCTGCGCCTCGTTTATGGCACGAAAGCCCTCCTCGACGCGGTTGATTGTGTAAAGCATCTCTTCGAGGGCTGCGTCGCGGCTGGCAATTACCGCCTGAAGCGAATCGTTCTGACTGATTAACTGCTCGCGTTTGGGGCCATCCTGACAACTACTGAGCAGGGCGGCCACTGCAACTATTGATAAAATAATCTTTTTCATATTTCTGCTTTTTTTGTTGTTAATATTTCTATTTAACGTAAAATAAATTTCCGTTGTTTATTCCTCGGCCTCGCCCTCAGCCTCGGGGCAGAGGCTGCTGCCCACCAAGAGCACAAATTCGCCGCGCGGTTCGTGCTTTGTGAAATGTTCGACAAGCTCGGCAAGAGTGCCACGCACACACTCCTCGTGCAGCTTCGATATTTCGCGCACGGCGGCAGCCTCGCGCTGCGGCCCGAAAGCCTCGGCGAGCTGCGTCAGCGTCTTTAACACCCGATAGGGCGACTCGTAGAAGATTATTGTCCTGTCCTCGTCCTTCAGCTTGGCGAGCCTCGTCTGACGCCCCTTCTTCTGCGGCAGAAAGCCTTCGAACACAAATTTGTCGCACGGCAGACCCGAGCTCACAAGCGCCGGGACAAAGGCCGTCGCTCCGGGCAGACACTGCACCTCGACCCCATTTCTCACACACTCGCGCACAAGCATAAAGCCCGGGTCGCTTATTGCCGGCGTCCCCGCATCCGAGACAAGCGCCACGTGATGCTCGCAGGAGCGTATGCGCTCGGCAAGCGAGCCCACCGTCTTATGCTCGTTGAATTTATGGTGCGAGTACATAGACACCTGAATATCAAAATGTTTAAGCAGCTTGCCCGAGGTTCTTGTATCCTCGGCCAAAATAAAATCGGCCTCGCGCAACAGGCGCAATGCACGCATTGTAATATCTTCGAGATTGCCTACGGGCGTAGGTACAACGTACAAAATTCCCATTCTAATACTTTTTGTAAATTTTCTCTAACTGCAAAAATAATCAGTTTTTGTCGAAAATCCCCTAATTTAACAAATAAAAGCAGTGATAAATTGTTGATAACTTGTTGTGTCAATATCTATGCAGATAAAATTTTAATATTTAACTTCGCACTTTAGTGCAAAAAACAGACAACAGACACTTTTTCACATTATCATAATGAACAGATTTTCAGAGTTTAATCAGATGGAAATGGCGCGTCGCGGACGCTTAGAGGTTATTTGCGGTTCGATGTTCTCGGGAAAGACCGAGGAGCTTATCCGCCGTCTCAAACGTGCAAAATTCGCACGACAGAAGGTCGAGATTTTCAAGCCGGCCATCGACACAAGATACTCGCAAGAGGAGGTCGTCTCGCACGAGGGCAACCACATTCTATCGACCCCCATAGAGGCCTCGGCAAGCATCCTTTTGCTGGCTACCGACGTTGACGTTGTCGGCATCGACGAGGCACAATTCTTCGACGACGAGCTTCCCGCCGTGTGCAACGAGCTTGTCAAGCGCGGCACACGCGTAATTATCGCCGGCCTTGATATGGATTTTAAGTGCCAGCCCTTCGGCCCGATGCCCTCGCTTATGGCCATTGCCGACGAGGTAACAAAAGTGCACGCAATATGCGTCAGATGCGGTAATTTAGCCTACGTATCGCACCGCACCGTCGCCAACGACAAATTGGTGCTTTTGGGCGAAAAAATGGAGTACGAACCACTGTGCCGCGAGTGCTACCACAAAGCCCTCGCCCAGCGCAACGAACAACAGACAAATGAGAATAAATAACGAAATATCCGTCGGCCGATTCCTGCGTATTGTACTAATACTCATCACAATAGGAATCCTATACGTAGTGCTCGACAATCTGAGCGGGGTACTTCTGCCCTTCTTTGTCGCGTGGCTTGTGGCCTACCTTCTGTATCCGCTGGTAAAATTCTTTCAATACAAATTAAAATTCAAATACAGGATGCTGTCGATAGTGGCAGCAATAACATTGGTGCTGACACTTTTCGTCGGCTCGTTTATGCTCGTCGTCCCCTCGATGATTAGCGAATTTAGCACATTCAAAGAGACAGCCGTAGCCTTCTTCAGCCATCAGATAAAAAACCCCTCAATCCCCCCAGTTTTTCTTGATTATGTGCGCGAATATGGCAACGAGCAAGGCATCGTACAATTACTGCAAAGCGATGGCATTCAATCTCTTATCCATCAATTATGGAATAAATCCCAGATACTTATGCTGGGCACCATAAACATTGTGGCACAAATAGGCGCCTCGTTCATTGTGCTTTTATATATATTTTTCATCCTACTCGACTACGAGCTCTTGGCCGATGAATGGAAGCTCTTCCTACCCGCAAAATGGCGCGATTTTGCCACCAAGCTATCCGAAGACCTCACATACGGAATGAGCCAATATTTCCGCGGACAAGCCCTCGTGGCACTGTGCGTGGGCATACTCTTTGCCATCGGCTTTCTGATTATAGATTTTCCCATTGCCATTGGCTTCGGCCTCTTCATCGGCCTGCTGAACCTTGTCCCCTATCTGCAAATAGTATCCCTTGTGCCTATGGCACTGCTTGCGCTTATGAAAGCCGCAAATACGGGCGATAACTTTTGGGTAATACTCCTGAGTGCCCTCGCCGTATTGTGCGTCGTGCAGGCCATACAAGACTTTTTCCTTGTGCCCCGCATTATGGGCAAGAGAATGAATCTGCATCCCGCAGTTATTTTGCTCTCACTATCCGTGTGGGGCAAACTGTTGGGAATGTTAGGAATGATTGTAGCCCTGCCCCTCACCACCCTGCTCATCGGCTACATTAAGCGCTACCACCAGATAAACGACAAAGAATCCACCAAATAGCAATTGCCCGCAGTTTTATGGTGAAAATAATAAAAAACACATAATAAATTCCACTTTTGCAACCTGAATAGAACAGCGATACAGACCTATAAAACAACTTTTTCGGCCATCTTTTTGCAATGCCGCTCGGCAGCAGAGATGCGATTCTTCACGGTCGAGCGCGTAAAGACCCAACGCCTCGACAACCTCGCAGCTGCTGCACCCCGAGGGCGCAAGCTGCACAACGCGCCTAACCCCCTCGGGCAGCCTTTCCGTGTTTTTTGGAAGGATTTATAGAAGCATTGCCATCATACTGCGGCGCTCATCTTGATAAAATTCCCGCATCAGTACATCCGGCAAATGAGTAGAATTTCCCGACAACACGACGAATATTAGGCAGGGTGGACAAAAAGTAGGATAAAACCCCTGTAACAATCTGACATACACATCTTTGCAGAGATTATCATTGATATACACAATAACCAAATTTATATTTGATTTTAACAAATACATTTATTTTATAGTTGTATTTAATTACGCTGAATATAGGCAGCGCTTATAGAAAATGAATGTATCAATACGACCGAATTTAAGGTTATATTGATACATTTTATTTTGAAACAAATTCAACTTATACATTAAAAAATTGAGACCCCAACACTCGCAAAAATTAGCTCTGCACTTTATTTATAGCAGCATTTTTTTAAATAAAGAAAAAAATATGTACTGTTGATAAACAAAATCCCACGCATCGCTGTTTATGTAATTTTATATTTACATAAACACAAACGATGGATGACACAACTTTTCTTATTGAATTACAAAATATTAGCAACAAACTGAACAGCTATGCAATGTATCTGACGCAGGGGAGGACTGAAGATGCTCGCGAGC
>JAFQVS010000057.1 GCA_017407905.1 Bacteroidaceae bacterium
AAATAGATTATTGATTCTTGTTCACAGTAAATTTCTACCGAGCCCTTATATGGCAACTGCCTGAATTTATCCTTATAACACAAAAAAAAGACAACCCCATTAAAAGGATTGTCTTTATAAAAACACTAATTTTTAAATTAGTTTTTCTCGAATGGAGCTACTGAAACAAAGCTCTTATTGTTCTTTCCGCGCTTGAAAGTTACGATACCGTCAACCAATGCGTAAAGAGTGTGGTCGCTACCCATACCGATGTTGTTACCGGGGTTGTGAACAGTACCACGCTGACGAACAATAATATTACCGGCTTTGCATACCTGGCCACCCCAAATCTTCACACCGAGTCTTTGGCTTGCCGACTCACGGCCGTTCTTAGAACTACCAACACCTTTCTTATGTGCCATAATACTTAAACTTTAATGAATTAACCGATAATTTCCTTTACTACTAACTCTGTAAACTGCTGGCGGTGGCCATTGAGCTTGCGGTAGCCTTTGCGACGACGCTTGTGGAACACCAATACCTTGTCGCCCTTAACCAATGTGGGGTCGATAGTGCGTGTGGTAACGATATTCTGGCCATCCTTTGACTTGCGAACGATTTTCTGCTCGCGTACCTCGCCAATGTGGCAAACAACCTTTGCGCCCTCAACTACGGGAGCACCTACTGTTACTGCACCGTCCTTGTCCAACAGCAATACGCGGTCGAACTCAACAGTTGTGTCATTCTGAGCACCCTTAATGTGGTGCACGAACAGTCTCTTTCCGGCCTCGGCCTTGAACTGCTGTCCGTTAATCTCAACAATTGCGTACATTTAATTTAATCGCTTTTATTGTGAATTCCGCAAGGTGCATTCTCTTCGTGAGCCTGTCTTCTCTAACCTCCACGGACTAAATCGGCTGCAAAGATACGAATATTTTTCGGGGCAAAGAAACTTTTCGGCAACTTTTTTGCCCTATTTCTTTCCCGAGGCTGTTTAAATTTATCCTCTCTACTTTTTTATCGCTCTTTTTTTGCGGAAATTTAAACGGCCCAATGCTCTTTGCAACAAAAATTTCTGTTTATAATTATTCGAGGCTATTTTACTGCTGGCTCGATAAATAGCGCTCGGCCTCAAGAGCGGCACGACATCCGCTGGCAGCTGCATTTATCGCCTGACGATAGTGAGGGTCGGCAACGTCTCCGGCAACGAATACTCCGGGAACAACGGTCTTTACTCCGCTCTCGTCGGCGGGGACAAAATAACCCGTGGCGTCGGTCTTAAGATACTTCTTGAAAATATCGCTGTTGGGCTTATGGCCTATGGCAAGGAAAAAGCCGTCGATGGCAAGGTCGTAGTGCTTTTCGTCGGCCTCGCCCTTACGCTTCACAAGGCGCACACCCTCTACTCCATTCTCGCCAAAAAGCCCCTCGGTATTATGCTCGAAAAGCACCTCGATTTTTGGATTCTGAAGGGTTCTATCCTGCATTGCCTTCGAGGCACGCAGATAGGGCTTGCGCACAATGAGATACACCTTTGCCGCAAGCGAAGCAAGATAGTTGGCCTCCTCGCAAGCAGTGTCGCCTCCGCCTACAACGGCCACAATCTTCTTGCGGTAGAAGAATCCGTCGCAGGTGGCGCAGGCGCTCACGCCCATCCCCTGATACTTTGTCTCATCGGCAAGGCCCAGATATTTTGCTGCCGCTCCTGTTGCAATAATCACCGTATCGGCCTCGATTACCGTATCATCGTCCAGAGTAACCTTGTAGGGCACTGCCTCAAAATCAACCTCCGTTACGCTGCCCGAGCGAACATCGGCGCCCACATTTATCGCCTGCTGACGCATATTATCCATAAGCTCGGGGCCGGTTATTCCGTTGGGGAATCCGGGAAAATTCTCAATCACGGTAGTTGTTGTCAACTGACCACCGGGCTGCATACCCTCGATGAGCACAGGGGCAAGATTGGCGCGCGAAGCATAAATGGCCGCTGTATATCCTGCGGGGCCCGAACCAATAACCAAACACTTTGTTCTTTCCATAATATTCTGTTTTTTATACTGTTTACCTTATTTATATATAGATTATCGCATATCAACAATCTCGACATTGGGATACTCCTTGAGAGGACACACAAAAGTCGCCTCCTTAAGTTCGAGCCCTCCCTTATAGCTCTTTATTGCAATATCTATGCGACCATTCTCGCCCATAAAAAGCCTCATTCTCACGGGCTGCAATGACACCTTATTTATATATATCATCACTTTTGTAAATTCGCCACTGTCGTCGATGGGAAGCAACGTAACAACGTCGTTGGCGCCCTCTTGCCCAAGCGAGCAGTTGTACCCGCTCTTATAGAGCTGCATTATGTGCAGTGGCGAGAGGCTCTGTGCCTCGTCGCTGTCGGCGGCTGTGATATAAATCTCGCCCGTCCGTGCCGAGTAGTTCCACTGCTGCACGCCGTCGCACCATATTTTAAGTTCGTCGAGCAGTAGCGCGAAGCGCTCTTTTCCCTTATCTCCGAGGCGGCAATCGACATAAAAAAGACCCTTCTCGGCAAATAAAGGCTCGCCGCCTGCATCGTAGGCCGAATATTCAAAGTCCATCTGCACGCCGCCGTCCGATTTTATATGCGCCACCGCCCTGTCGAGCAGCCTCACAGCCCCCTCACCATCGGCTCGGGCCAATAGCGGAAGAAGCATCAGCACAATTGCAAAAACTCGTCTCATAGGCTCCATTTATTGATTATTTGCAAGCAGTGTCTTCAAGCGGAATTCAAGGTCGGCCTCATCGGGACACAGCACCTGACGCGGCTTACTGCCATCCTGCTCGCCCACAATGCCCGTGCGGCACAGCTGGTCCATAATACGTCCCGCGCGATTAAAGCCGATATTAAATTTACGCTGCAACAACGACGTTGAGCCCTGCTGATGCAGCACCACAGTGCGCGCAGCCTCGGCAAACAGCTCATCGAGCTTACCCACCGAGCCGGCGTCGGCGCGTGTGGCCGACGCTGCGCCTCCACCCTCGCCCGCAGCCTCGTCGGGCTCGGGCAGAATATAGGCCGACGTATATCCCTGCTGCTTAGCAATGTGTGCACACACGCGCTCAACCTCTTTTGTCTCGATGAGCGCACACTGCACACGCACGGGGTCGTTGCCTGCAAGGAACAACATATCACCCCTACCCTGCAACTGATTGGCACCCGTACGCTCAAGGATGGTGCGCGAGTCAATCTGCGAAATTACGCGGAAGGCCATACGCGCGGGGAAGTTAGCCTTGATGGTACCGGTGATAATATTCGTTGTCGGACGCTGCGTAGCTATAATCATATGAATACCCACGGCACGCGCCTTCTGCGCAATACGTGCGATAGGCATCTCGACCTCTTTTCCGGCAGTCATCATCAGGTCGCCATACTCGTCTATGATAACAACAATATAAGGCATAAAGCGGTGCCCCTTTGTAGGCAGCAGCTGCTTATTTAGGAATTTCTCGTTATACTCCTTAACCGAGCGCACGCTCGCAGCCATCAGCAGACGGTAGCGGTTGTCCATCTCGGTACACAGCGATTTTAGCGTGCGCACCACTTTCGAGACGTCAGTGATGATGGGCTCATCCTCGTCCTCCAATTTTGCAAGAAAATGCTTCTCGATAACCTTATAAAGGCTGAGCTCCACCATTTTGGGGTCAACCATCACAAATTTAAGATAAG
Organism: Bacteroidaceae bacterium; assembly: GCA_017407905.1. GTDB lineage: Bacteria > Bacteroidota > Bacteroidia > Bacteroidales > Bacteroidaceae > HGM04593. The sequence continues at coordinate 3,692 of JAFQVS010000057.1, forward strand.
CGGGGTGCATCTTGAAGAGCAGCGAAGTGATAATGGCATTCAATCCCACCGATTTTCCCATACCCGTGGCACCCGCAACAAGAAGGTGAGGCATTTTAGCCATATCAACCATAAACACCTCGTTCGAGATTGTCTTTCCAAGCGCCAAAGGAAGCGCCATATCAGTCTCTTTGAATTTACGGCTGTTGAGCAGAGACATCATCGGCACAATCTGTTTATTGGCATTGGGCACCTCGATGCCGATAGTACCCTTTCCGGGGATAGGCGCAATGATACGAATACAGAGCGCCGAGAGCGACATTGCAATATCATCCTCGAGATTGCGTATTTTCGAAATGCGCACACCGGGAGCGGGAGTAATCTCGTACAGAGTGATTGTGGGGCCCACGGTTGCCTTAATGGAGCTAATCTCAATGTCAAAGTCGCGCAGCACACGCACAATCTCCTCTTTTTTCACATTCTGCTCATTCATATCAATAGATTGAGCAGTATTCTCATATTTGTCCAAAAGGTCTATTGTGGGAGGCTTATAATAGCTCAATTCATCCTTTGGATTGAGCGGACGCAACATATCGCCGCCCATATCCTCGTCGCCGGCAGCCTGCTCGACGTCCATTTCTATCTCGTCGGTATCACCCGTGGCATTATTCAGTTGCGCAATACGGTCGAATTGTCGCGCAAGCTCGTCATCATTGAGCGGTTCATCCTCTTTATCATCGACGGCGGGCTCGGCGTCGTCGCCCACGGGAATCTCAATCTCAATATCATTGTCATCGGCCACATCGGGCAAAGAATTTTCATCATCCGACGGAAAGTCAACGACAAACTCCTCATCCTCCTTGTCCTCCTTGTCGTCCTTTTCAGTATCATCGACAACGGGCATCGACGGCTCATCAGCAGCAGCGGCAGGCTCAAGGGCCGGTTGCTCGTATCCGTCAGTCTCGGCCTCCTCCTCGGGCTGCTCGGCAGCAGGCTCGGCAGGCTTTCTCTTTACGAATCCGAGAGTAAAGAGCTTACGCAGCCACACAATAGTCTCGCGAGTAAGATAAATCATAAAGAAGAGCAAAGAGACGGCAAGCAGCAGAAAAACGCCCACGGCACCAATCTGCTGTTCGAGCCAACGAACAACATTCTCGCCGTGTGCACCGCCGGGCGTCATAAATGCCAAATCATCGAATATAAATCCGAAGAACAGCGACCCCCACACAATCCCGAACGCAACACCGATACCCCATTTTATAAGCGGCGGGCGGCGCAGAGACATCAGACGCAGCGCAATCACCACCATCAGCGGCACAACAAGCACCGACGACCATCCGAAGCAGTCGTTCACAAGATAGCTTGCCACGATGGCTCCACTCTTACCCGTGCTGTTCTCCACCTCCTCGGCCACAGCCGTAGCCGCATCAATCGCACTCTGGTCGGCTCCACCCGACGAAAAGAACGACAGAAACGAGAAACAGAAGAACACTGCCAGAGCAGCAACCACCACTCCCAGCACAAAAGCAGTATTGGGCGACTTTACATATTCGAGTGCGCGCTCCACCACACTCTTCTCCTTAACCGTATTTTTCTTTGCCATAATAAATTATACTCACAGAATCCAATAAAAAAGACGCAACACATTAACAATCACGTCATAAGGGCACAAAACACGAGCAGAAGCCCGCCATACGCCCCAAATTAGCAAGCGCGAAGATAATAAAAAAATAAATAATAATACAGCAGCGCTACACTATTTTTTTGTAACTTCGCGCCATATTACAAAAAGGCGGAGACACAATAAAGATTACCCCTAAAATAATCGTCGAGCCGTTCCGCCCCACACATAAACAATCCGCAACAGAAAAAGAGAAAAAATGACCGACAACGAAAGCATAGTATTTTCGCGCAACACCGTCGAGTTTGTAACCGTCGCCGCCGAATATTGCGCCTATTTAGAGCGCTCGGGCGAGCTCGACCGCAAAGAGTTTGTAAGCACAATGCTCAAGCTACTGCCCCTGCTCTACATAAAAGCCCAGATGCTGCCCGAGGACGAACCCATAAACGACAGCGACACCCTCGAAGACTTTGTAACCGAAGAGAGCTACGAGGTACTGCGCATCACCCTTGCCGAGCTTTTGGGCAACCGCGACGCCTACCTCGACGTATTTGTCGAGGAGATGCAATACAGCGACACCCCCATAACAAAAAACATCTCCGAAGACCTTTCCGATATTTATCAGGATATAAAAAACTTCATCTGCCTCTTCAAATTAGGCATAAACGAGACAATGCACGACGCTATACTCCAATGCCGCGAACATTTCGGCCGCTATTGGGGACAAACACTTGTAAACACACTCCGCGCCCTCCACGAAATAGAATACAACAGTCCCGAGGACGACGATAGCGAGCCCGGCCACCACAATGACGAAATTTAAGCCACATATAGAGAAAAGCGAAATATCCACAATGCCCACCGTCCTTTTTCAAGGGCGCATCATTGTCATCGACACCCCCGCCGAAGCCGAGAAAGCCGTCAAAGCCCTCTCGGAGCAGCCCCTCATAGGCATCGACACCGAGACACGCCCCTCATTCAAAAAAGGCGTACACTACAACGTTTCCCTGCTGCAAATGAGCACCCCCGACACCTGCTTCCTCTTCAGGCTGAACCGCATAGGACTGCCCGCCCCCCTCATAGCCCTGCTCGAAGACGAAAAGATACAAAAGATAGGCCTCTCGCTGCACGACGACTATCAGGCATTGAGCCGACGCAAACGCTTCACCCCCCGCGGCTTCTTCGACCTTCAGAAACACGTCAGCCGCTACGGCATCGAGGAGATGAGCCTTCAGAAGATTTTCGCAATAATATTCGGACAACGCATCTCGAAGAGCCAACAGCTCACCAATTGGGACGCCGACGTCCTCACCGACAAGCAGAAACTATACGCAGCCACCGACGCGTGGGCCTGCCTAACCATATATAACCAATTGCAACATATAAAACAGCACATATAAATGGAAAAAGCCGTAATACTGAAAAGAGGCAAGGAAGAGTCGCTGCAACGCTTCCACCCGTGGATATTCTCGGGCGCCATACAGCGCATCGAAGGCAGTCCCGAAGAGGGCGACGCCGTAACCGTCTATACCAACGACCGCAAATTCATCGCCCGCGGACACGTACAAGTAGGCAGCATAGCCGTCCGCGTGCTCACATTCACCGACGAGCCCATCGACCTTGAATTTTGGCGTCGCCGCATAGCCACCGCCTACCATCTGCGCCGCAGCATAGGCCTTGCAGGCAACCCCGTCAACGACACCTACCGCCTTGTACACGGCGAGGGCGACTCACTACCCGGCCTCATCATCGACATCTACGGCGACACAGCCGTGATGCAGGCCCACAGCGTAGGAATGCACGTCAACCGCACAATCATCGCCCAAGTATTAAAAGAGACGTTGGGCGAGAGCCTCAACAACATATATTACAAGTCGGACACCACCCTCCCCTACAAAGCCGACATAAACAAAGACAACGGCTACCTTCTTGGCGGAAACGCAAGCAACATCTCAACCGAATACGGACTAAAATTTCACATCGACTGGCTGCGAGGCCAAAAAACAGGCTTTTTTGTCGATCAGCGCGAGAACCGCAAACTCCTCGAACAATATGCCAAAGGACGCAAACTCCTTAATATGTTCTGCTACACAGGCGGCTTTTCAATATACGCCCTACGCGGCGGCGCACAGCTTGTACACTCGGTCGATAGCTCGGCAAAAGCCATCGACCTCACCAACGCCAACGTCGCAATAAACTTCCCCGACGACAAACGCCACGCAGCCTACGCCGAGGACGCCTTCGACTACCTCGAACGAATGGGCAACAACTACGACCTTATCATCCTCGACCCGCCCGCCTTTGCCAAGCACCGCGACAGCCTGCGCAACGCCCTCATAGGCTACCGCCGCCTCAACGCAAAAGCCATCGAGAAGATACAGCCCGGTGGCATCCTCTTCACCTTCTCCTGCTCGCAAGTAGTGAGCAAAGAGCACTTCCGCACCGCCGTGTTCACCGCAGCAGCCATTGCCAAGCGCAACGTACGCATCCTGCACCAGCTGACACAGCCCGCCGACCACCCCGTGAACATCTACCACCCCGAGGGCGAATACCTCAAAGGCCTTGTCCTATATGTAGAATAACCCCGAGGCGGCAACAACCCCCATAAAAATAATATTTGCGCGGAGAAAAAACTTTTCCGCGCAAATATTTTGCCATACAAAAGATTATTACTATCTTTGCACCTCGAAAAGCCATTACACTACATTTTGTTACCAGCAAAGTAAAAATTAAATTAAAAATATACTACAATGAAAAAAGACATCCATCCCGCAGGATACCGTCCCGTTGTATTTAAAGATATGTCAAACGGCGATTGCTTCCTTTCACAGTCTTGCTGCAACACAAAGGACACAATTGAGTTCGAGGGCGAGACCTATCCCCTTGTAAAGCTCGAGATTTCTAACACTTCTCACCCCTTCTACACAGGTAAGGCTAAGCTCGTCGATACAGCAGGTCGCGTTGATAAGTTTATGAGCCGTTACGGTAAGACAATGAAGAAGTAATTTTTTCTCAGAACAAATTCAGGGTGTATTAAGACTTACTCTTAATACACCTTTTTTATTCGCAGACACCCCTTCGCAAGGAATCATCACCAAAAGCAAAATGAACCGACTACTCCTTATTGCCGCCATCTTGCTCACAATCGGCGCGTGCAGCAACGACACAGACAGCCTGCCCTCATATATCGACCCCTCGAACACCAACGCCAACACCGACGGCAGCAAATACACCACACGCATCGAAATTCCCGCCATAAGCGACGAGGACATATTCATCACCCACACCACAACCCAAAATAATAGAGAGAGCGTAAACTACAGCATCGCCCACTCGCCCCGACGCAAACACAGCCGTTGGGTAGCCTTTACCTTCGACGCAGGCAACAGAGCAAAAAATTGGAACCGCAACAATTGGGACAATACAGAATGGGGAGGCGACCCCTTTCAGCCCGACCCTCAGCTGCCCCTCGACCACGTATTTACAAAAGACGAGATTAACCGCAACGGCTACGTACGCGGACACCTTGTAGCCTCGGCCGACCGCCTGCACTCCAAAGAGGCCAACGAGCAGACCTTCTACTACAGCAACATATCGCCAATGCTCAGCCGCTTCAACGAAGGAAAATGGCTCGAGCTCGAAGGAAAAGTACAAGGCTGGGGCCGCAACAACGGATTCTGCGACACACTATACATAGTAAAAGGCGGCACAATAAGAGAGGGCGAATACAAAAGCGTAACCAACCCACAAGGAATAACCTGCGCCACCATACCGCATCACTATTTTATGGCGCTTCTGTGCCGCCATAAAGACACCTACAAAGCCGCCGCCTTCTATTTCGAGCACAAGAATTACTTAGAGGGCAACCTATCCGACTATGCAATGACGATAGACGAGCTCGAAGAAAAAACAGGCATTGACTTTTTCTGCAACCTCCCCGACAAATTAGAAAAAGCCGTCGAACAATACTTCAGCCCCACACAGTGGACAGGACTAAAATAGCCCACCCAAGAAAAAGAGAGACAACCGCCCTATGAGCGACGCACATAATGTTACGGGAGCAATCAAACAGAAAAAATTGATTGCTCCCGTAACGCCGATTATAAAACATCAATAATTTCTTTTCATCGGCTCGAAGAAAGCCTGCGCGTGCAGACACGCAGGACACAGCTGCGGCGCATCCTCGGCCTCAATCAAATAGCCGCAATTACGACACTGCCACCATATTTTCCCATCGCGGTGAAAAAAATTGCCATCCGTGATACGCCCCAGCAGCGCAAGATAACGCCTCTCGTGCTCGGCCTCGACCGAGGCAATAGCCTTAAACGCAGCAGCCACCGGCGCAAAGCCCTCATCCTCGGCTATTTTAGAAAAGTCGCGATACAGAATATCCCACTCCTCCTTCTCGCCCTTAGCCGCCGCCAACAGATTCTCGGCAGTGGTGCCAATCTTCCCGGCCGGATAGGTAGCCAGAATCTCGACACTGCCACCCTCGAGAAACTTAAAAAAACGCTTCGCGTGCTCCTTCTCCTGCTCGGCAGTCTCGCAAAACACCGAGGCTATCTGCTCGTAGCCCTCACTCTTTGCCACCGAAGCAAAAAACGTGTAACGTGTGCGCGCCTGACTCTCGCCGGCAAACGCCTTTAATAGATTCTGCTCGGTCAACGAGCCTTTAATACTTCTCATAGATTATCGAATTAAAAATTGGTAAAAGAAAAATCCTGTTCCCATATAACAAGGAACAGGATTATTTTGTTTATTCGACAAGAGACCGAACAGATTATTTTTTCCAAAGGTCGGGACGGTCGGTAATAATTCCATCCACCGCAGGCAACGGCTTTTTGGGCGGCGCGTCCAGCGTCCACACTTTCACCTTTTTGCCATAAGAGTGCACCTTTTCGACCAGCCTCGGCGAGAGGTTTTTGTAATTAAAATTGAACGAACTTATATAATCGTATTTCGATTGCGAGAATCGCACGAGCCCCCCATCGTAAGCTATCGGAACGAGAGGCAGCTTGAAATAAAAGAGTTTCTCAAGCTCGCAAGGATGCCCCAAGCGGTGAATATGCTCGAGCAGCTCGCCGTCGAACGACTGCACAGCCACCCACTCGCTCGCGCCATAGAGTGCAATCTCGTTTATCAGAGCCTTTGCCATCTGCTCGGCATCCTTTGTGCGCTTAGCCTCGATGAGCACCCGAGTGCGTCCCTGCACAGCCCATAGGACATCGCCCAGCGTAGGCAACGGCTCGTCGGTAGCCTCGCCTGCGGCATCCACTATCCTATACTGTCGTAACTCCTCGATGCTCATCTCATCGACGCGTCCCCGCCCGTTGGTTGTACGCTCTATAGTCGCATCGTGGCACACAACAAGCTCACCATCGGCCGTCAGACGAACATCAACCTCTATAGCATCCACCCCAAGCTCCATAGCCCGACGCACAGCCCTGAGCGAATTTTCGGGCTCAAGCCCCGCACCCGCACGATGAGCTATAATCAGACAATCGCGCGGCTGCCCGTCAGGGCCCGCGCTCAACACTTTACGCGCACACGAGGCAGCAATGAGCAGCAGCGCAAGAACAGCTATAATAGTCCACATTCTCATTAGGTTTAAAATATGTTCATTTAAAGAAACTATGCTCTTTGGGCAGTTGTTCATAGGCCGCCGGGCACGGTGCAAGGCAAAAAAGCAGAGCGCACACTCAACGGTATTTACGCAGAGCCTTCAGTGTGGGCGTACCCACCATTCCATCCTCGTACAGCCCCGATATTTTCTGGAACGAACGCACGGCGCGTATAATCTCGCCCTCGTATAGCACCCCGTTTTTTGTGTATATAATATCCTTTTCGTCAAGAAAGAGTTTATCAACCAGCATATTGGCAAGCAGCCTTACATCGGCGCCCGAGTCGCCACGCATAATCACCCGCTCGCCCAGACGATAACTCTTCGGCTCGTACATAATCTCGTCGCGCCTCTTTGCCTCGGCCTTTTGAGGCTTGCTTTTTGCGGCAGATTTTTTCTTTTTACGTGTCGGGGATTTTTTCTTGGCCCCTACCGCCTTATCCTCGGTGCGCGTCTGACGCACAATGGGCACCCCGCTTTTTATAATGCGCGCAACCGTGTCGGGGCGACCATAGAACTGTGCACACAGCCTCTCGGGAAGCAGTGTCAGCACAAAAAGGAGTAATATGACAAGCAGCCTACTTTCCATCCAAACAATTCTCGAAGCAAATAGGCACCGGCGTCTCGAAACGAAGAATTTTTCCCGTTACAGGGTGGCGGAAGCATAGCACGTAGGCGTGCAGACCCAAGCGACGAATAGTATCGTCGTCGCTGCCATACTTGCGGTCGCCCACCACAGGATGGCCAATCTGCGCCATATGCACACGAATCTGATTCTTACGTCCCGTCTCAAGCTCAAGTTCGACAAGCGAATAACCGTTCGACACCTCAAGTACACGGTAGCGTGTGTGAGCATATTTTCCGCCATTATCCACGGGGCTCGAATGCGTTACGAAACGCTTATCCTCGGTGAGCCACGAGCGAATATCCCCCTCGCGCGGCTCAACCTCGCCACTCACAAGCGCAACGTAACGACGGTCGGTAACAAGCTCGCGCCAATCGCGTATGAACGACTGCTGCGTCTGCACATCCTTTGCATAGAGCATAAGGCCCGACGTGTCGCGGTCGAGGCGGTGCACAAGATGCGCAGTGTTACGTCCGCCCCCCTTCTCAAGATAACGGTTAAGCACCGACTGCGCCGTCTCCTGACGCGTGTTATTACTCATCGACAAAAGGCCGGGACGCTTGTCTATAACCAACAGATAAGCATCCTCATATACAATATCAAGGTCGTTACTATGGAACGACATTTTATGCTTGGTGCGGTCAATCTGCACCTCCTGTCCGGGGCGCAATTCCGTCAGCGGATAGGTAGTAATCTTATTATCTACAAGCACCACCCTATTGGTTATAAGGGCCTTAGCCCTGTTACGGCTTATTCCGTGCATCTTCTCCATAATAAACGGCAGAAGCTGCGCCGCATCGGTTACTTTAAACGTTAGCCGAGGTTTAATATTCTTACGCATATAAAAATCCTTATTATATTATCAATTGTCCCTTCTTTCGAGCAGCACGACATTCTCGACGTGATGCGTGTGGGGGAACATATCAACCGGCTGCACAGCCGCCACACGATAATCCTTGTCAAGAAGCGCAAGGTCGCGCGCCTGCGTTGCAGGATTACAGCTCACATACACAATGCGGCGCGGTGCGGCAAAAAGAATCGTATCAATAACGTCGTTGTGCATTCCCGCGCGCGGAGGGTCGGTAATTATCACATCGGGGCGTCCGTGCTCCTCGATAAAGTCGCGCGTGAGAATATCCTTCATATCCCCGGCAAAGAAAACGAGATTATCGAGCCCGTTGAGACGCGAATTTTCGCGAGCATCAATCACCGCATCCTCGACATACTCGACACCAACCACCTTACGTGCCTTGCGAGCCACAAAATTAGCAATCGTTCCTGTGCCCGTGTAAAGGTCGTAAACAATCTCCTCGCCCGTAAGCGCGGCAAACTCGCGCGCAACCTTATATAAATTATAGGCCTGACGGCTGTTAGTCTGATAGAAAGATTTTGGCCCCACCTTGAAGCGCAGCCCCTCCATCTCCTCAAAAATAACATCCGTACCCTTGAACGTGTGCACGGGAAGGTCGCCGAAAGTATCGTTGCATTTGTTGTTAATCACATACAGAAGCGAGGTTATCCGTCCGAAGCTGTCGGCCACAAATTGCAGCACCTTTTGCAGCATCGCCATCTGCTCATCATCCTCGACCTTTGCCTGAAGCAGCAGCATCACCTCGCCCGTTGTCGAGGTGCGCAGCATCATATTGCGCAACACACCCGTCTGCGAGCGCAGGTCGAAGAAAGGAATCCCCTCGCGCACGGCAAACTCCCTTATCGCATTGCGAATCTCGTTGTTGAGCGACGGCATAAGGGCACACTCCTCAATATCGAGCACCTTATCAAAGGCACCGGGAATGTGAAAGCCCAGAGCATTCAAATGCTCATACTGCGTCTGCTTCTCGACCTCTTCCCACGTGAGCCATCTTTTGTTGCTGAATGTAAATTCGAGCTTGTTGCGATAGGCGCGCGTCTGCTCCGAGCCCAAAATGGGCGAAATTTCGGGCAGTTCCACCTTACCTATTCTCTTGAGTGCATCCACCACCTGCTGCTGCTTATATTTCAGCTGATGCTCGTATGCCAGACACTGCCATTTACACCCTCCGCACACACCATAATGCTTGCAGAAAGGCTCGGCCCTCTCGGTGGAATATTCGTGAAATCTGACAGCCTCGGCCTCGGCGTAACTATGCTTTTTGCGTCGCACCTGAAGGTCAACAACGTCTCCCGGCACCACAAAAGGTACAAACACCACAAGGTCATCGACACGCGCCAAAGCCTTACCTTCGGCAGCCACCCCTGTTATCTCAATCCGCTCAAGAAGCGGCAACGCTTTTTTCTTTCTACCCATTCTTTAAGTTGGTAATATATATTAAAAAAGTATATGCAAAATGCAATGAATTTTCAATTTCTCGGGCCACTCTGAGCACCTTTCGCAAAAGAGAATCGCCCCCGATGCGACAAACACCCCAACCTCCCAACAAATATATATTAGAGCTTTAGCCCAAATATAGCGCAAAATTACATCTATTTTCCCGATTATCGACACTTTTAACTTAATATCTTTGTTTTTTTAAGAAATTGAGCATATATTTTTTGCTCCAAAATTTATTTAGAAAACTTTTTTTTATATATTTGCAAATTAGAAAGGGAGTGCCAATTTTGCAACAATCGGCATTTTGACGCCCTTTTCTACGTGAGTGTTAATATAAACTTTTAACTATCAACAACATAATAAACTCAAAAATTTATGGCAGACAAAAGAGTCTATACCTTTGGTAACGGCCTTGCCGAGGGTAATGCGTCAATGAGAAATTTGTTAGGAGGTAAAGGTGCCAACCTTGCCGAGATGAACCTCATCGGTATCCCTGTTCCTCCCGGATTTACCATTACAACCGAGGTTTGTGGCGAGTACTACAGCCTCGGAAAGGAGAAGGTTATCGAGCTTCTGAAAGCAGAAGTTCAGGCCGCAGTCAAGAACATCGAGACATTGATGAATTCTACATTCGGCGACCCCACCAATCCCCTCCTTGTATCAGTTCGTTCAGGTGCGCGTGCATCTATGCCCGGTATGATGGATACCATCCTCAACCTTGGTCTTAACGACATCGTAGTAGAGGGTCTTGCTAAAAAGACCGGTAACGAGAAATTCGCTTGGGACTCTTACCGCCGTTTCGTACAGATGTACGGAGACGTTGTTCTTGGTATGAAGCCCACAAGCAAAGAGGAGATTGACCCCTTCGAGGCAATCATCGAGAAGGTTAAGGAAGAGGCAGGCGTTGTTCTCGACAAAGACCTCTCTGTTGACGACCTCAAGCGCCTTGTAAAGGAGTTTAAGGCAGCCGTTAAGGCTCAGACAGGCAAAGACTTCCCCACCGACTCTTACGAGCAGCTTTGGGGTGCCGTTTGCGCAGTGTTCGAGTCTTGGAACAACGAGCGCGCCATCCTCTACCGTCGTATGGAGAAAATTCCCGATGAGTGGGGAACAGCCGTATCGGTACAGGCAATGGTATTCGGTAATATGGGCGAGACATCGGCTACCGGTGTATGCTTCTCGCGCGACGCCGCAACAGGTGAGAACCTCTTCAACGGAGAGTATCTTATCAACGCACAGGGCGAGGACGTAGTAGCAGGTATCCGCACACCTCAGCAGATTACAAAGATTGGCTCACAGCGTTGGGCAGCATTGCAGAACATCAGCGAGGAGGAGCGTGCTTCTAAATATCCTTCAATGGAGGAGGCAATGCCCGAGATTTACAAAGAGCTCGACAGAATCCAGACACACCTCGAGGACCACTACAAAGATATGCAGGATATGGAGTTTACCGTTCAAGAGGGCAAGCTCTGGTTCTTGCAGACACGTAACGGTAAGCGTACAGGTGCCGCAATGGTTAAGATTGCAATGGACCTTTACCGCGACGGCATCATCGACGACAAGACCGTCCTGAAGCGTATGGAGCCCGAGAAGCTCAACGAGCTCTTGCACCCCATCTTCGACACAGCAGCCCTTGCTAAGGCAAAGGTAATTGCCAACGGTCTGCCCGCATCTCCCGGTGCAGCAACAGGTCGCATCGTATTCTTCGCCGACGACGCTGCAAAATGGAACGAGGATGGCGAGAAGGTAATTCTTGTACGTATCGAGACCTCTCCCGAGGACCTCGCAGGTATGGCAGCCGCTCAGGGTATCCTCACCGCACGCGGTGGTATGACCTCACACGCAGCCGTTGTTGCCCGTGGTATGGGTAAATGCTGCGTATCGGGTGCAGGCACATTGGTTATCGACTATAAGAAACGCACATTGTCGGTTGACGGCCTTGTATTCAACGAGGGCGACTACATCTCACTGAACGGTTCAACAGGTCAGGTTATCGAGGGCAAGGTTGAGACAAAGGCTCCCGAGCTCAGCGGTGATTTTGCCGAGTTGATGGAGATTTGCGACAAATACGCACGCTTGGGCGTTCGCACAAACGCCGACACTCCCCACGATGCACAGGTGGCACGTAACTTCGGTGCAATCGGTATCGGTCTGTGCCGCACCGAGCATATGTTCTTCGAGGGCGAGAAGATTAAGGCAATGCGCGAGATGATTCTTGCCGAGACAACAAAAGAGCGCGAGGTAGCTCTTGCCAAGCTCCTTCCCTACCAGAAAGCCGACTTTGTAGGCATCTTCAAGGCAATGGAAGGCCTGCACGTTACAGTGCGTCTGCTCGACCCCCCTCTCCACGAGTTTGTTCCCCACGATGCAAAGGGCCAGCAGATGCTCGCCGAGGCAATGGGCAAGACCGTAGAGGCTGTTCAGCGCCGCGTTAAGTCTCTCGAGGAGTTCAACCCGATGCTCGGCCACCGTGGTTGCCGTCTGGGTAACACCTATCCCGAGATTACCAAGATGCAAACAACCGCCATCCTCGGCGCCGCTCTCGAGTTGAAGAAAGAGGGCAAGGTAATCTACCCCGAGATTATGGTTCCCCTTGTAGGTATCATCAACGAGTTCGAGGAGCAGAAGAACGCCATCCTTGAGGCCGCAAATGCACTGTTTGCAGCCGAGGGCGACTCAGTAGAATACACAATCGGTACAATGATTGAGATTCCTCGTGCAGCCCTCACAGCCGACCAGATTGCACAGCAGGCACAGTTCTTCTCATTCGGTACAAACGACCTCACACAGATGACCTTCGGTTACTCTCGCGACGACGTTAACTCATTCTTGCCCATCTACCTGCGCAAGAAGATTCTGAAGAACGACCCCTTCCAAGTACTCGACCAGACAGGCGTAGGCCAGCTCGTTGAGATGGCAACAACTAAGGGTCGTGCCGTTAACCCCGAGCTCAAATGCGGTATCTGCGGCGAGCACGGTGGTGAGCCCGAGTCGGTTAAATTCTGCCACAGAGTAGGTCTCAACTACGTATCTTGTTCTCCTTTCCGCGTGCCCATCGCACGTTTGGCCGCTGCTCAGGCTGCTGTCGAGGAGCTATAATTTAAGCACATTTTAATGCTGAATATTCGCGGCAGACACCGATTGGTGTCTGCCGCTTTTTTTCAGAAATTTATTATCGCCATCGGATTAAGAATACGATGACACAAATGAACATAATCTTTATTATTGGGTTAGTTGCTGTAATGATTCGAGCGATTAGAAATAGCCCCTACGCGCAATGAATTAATCTATTTTAGGGGAACTGTAATAGCACTATGCCCCCTCCGACCCAAAATTTATTGCACACGCTTTGAAATATTCAAGCAAACTTGATATTATTTGTTACACGAAGTTTCGACTTCGCTCGTTGCGTGTGAAAATATATTTTCACCCACTCGTTCTTTGAAATTTCGCTCGTTTTATCTATTTTTGCTCTTATACAACAAAAAGCAAGAAAATGGACAAGCACATATTTTTAGCATTCGACCTTGGAGCGACAAGCGGTCGTGCAGTAACAGTAACACTCAGCGACGAAGGATTCATCATCGAAGAGATTCACCGCTTCCCCAACGCCATAATGCAACTACACGGCAAATACCATTGGAATGTTTACAGCCTGTTCCAAGAGCTAAAAAAATCGTTGCAAATATGCTCGCAGCGCGGCATAAAGCCACAATCAATAGGCGTAGATACGTGGGGCGTCGATTTTGGCTATATTGCCCGCGACGGCAGCCTGCTCACCCTTCCGCGCGCCTACCGCGACCCCTACACCAACGGCGCCCCCGAGGAGTATTTCAAGATAGTCCCAAGAAAAGCACTCTACGCAAGCACAGGCATACAGATAATGAATTTCAACAGCCTCTTCCAACTGCTGAGTGCAAAGCGCGAGGGGTCGGCGGCACTCGAAAAAGCCGCTCACATACTCTTTATGCCCGACCTTTTCACCTATCTGCTCACAGGGAAAATGGTGTGCGAATATACCGAAGCCTCCACCTCACAGATACTCAACCCCGCAAAAAAAGGTTTCGAGAAGAACCTCCTCGAAGCAGCAGGAATACCATCCGACATACTTTTGCCATTAGTCCTTCCCGGCACCCTTGTCGGCGAGCTCACCGACGAAATTGCCACCGAGACAGGAGTAGGCAAAATACCCGTCTATGCCGTTGCGGGGCACGACACAGCCTCGGCAATAGCAGCCGTCCCCTCCGAGGACAAAAATTTCGCCTATCTGAGCAGCGGCACGTGGAGCCTGATGGGCATAGAATGCGACGAGCCCATAATAAACGACGACAGCTACCGCCATAATTTCACCAACGAAGGAGGAATAGACGGCACCACCTGCTTCCTTAAGAACATCACAGGGATGTGGCTCCTTGAGCAGTGCCGCAAAGAGTGGGAGCGCGAGGGCACAAGCTACAGCTACCCACAGATAGTCGAGCTTGCCACCGCAGCCGAGCCCCACCGCAGCCTCATCGACCCCGAGGCCCCCCAATTCTCGAACCCCGCGAGTATGACAAAAGCCATTGCCGACTACTGCCTCGAAACAGCGCAGCCTCTGCCCCGGACACACGCCCACTACATACGCTGCATCTTCGACAGCCTCGCCCTATGCTACCGCGCCACCTTAGAGACACTGCGCAGCCTCTCGCCCCACCCCATAGAGCGCCTGCACATAATAGGCGGAGGCTCCAAGAACACCCTTCTGAACCAGCTGACAGCCAACGCAATAGGAATCCCCACGATAGCAGGCCCCGCCGAAGCCACCGCAATAGGCAACTGTATGATACAGGCACGCGCAGCAGGCCTTGTGGGCGACCGCCTGTCAATGCGCCGTCTGATAGCACAAATGGAAGCACCCGCCATATACCACCCACACGATAGCGAGCAGTGGCAACAAGCCTACGAACGATACAAAGCAATAACTAACCCCAAATAACCGACAACAATGGAAATAATCAGAAAAAACAGCGCCCTAATGGCCGAGATTGACCGCATAGCCGAAGTAGCAGGCTATCTGTGGACAAAAGGCTGGGCCGAACGCAACGGCGGCAACATCTCGGTAAATGTTACCCACCTAATGGACGAAGAGGCCAAGCGCCTCCCCGCCCTTGCCCCCACCCGTCCCCTCAACGAGTTTGTTCCCCATCTCGGAGGCCATTTCTTCTACGTTACGGGCACAGGCAAACGAATGCGCTACGTAGCACAAGCCCCCTTCGAGAACGGCTCAATCATCCGCATCGCCCCCGACGGCACCAGCTTCGACATAATAGCCGAGCAACCCGTCGGCCCCACAATGGAGATACACTCGCACCTGATGATGCACAACTACCTGCGCAGCATCGGACGCAAGACAACCGTCGTGCTACACACCCACCCCACCGACCTTATAGGATTCTCGCACTGCAAGCCCTTCCTAAACTCGGAGCACCTGACACACACCCTCTGGAGTATGATTCCCGAGGCACGCATCGTCGTTCCCAAAGGCATCGGCATTGTCCCCTACGCAATTCCCGGCACAATGGAGCTTGCCTACGCAACCATCGAGCAGCTTGCCAAGCACGATATGCTGCTGTGGGAGAAACACGGAGTGCTTGCCGTTGGCGACGACATTATCGACTGCTTCGACGCCATCGACACAATGAGTAAGTCGGCACAGATATATTTCAACGCACGCTGGGCAGGATACGAGCCCGTTGGAATGACCGACGAAGAGCTCGAAGCACTCGTCCCCGCATTCAACCTTCCAAGAATGTAACACCGGCAAATAAAAAGAACCATAGAAAAATTTCTATGGTTCTTTTTTTTCCTCGTGATAATCACCCTCGGCATTTACACTCCAAATATTACCCTTATCCGCAACACCACACACAATATTATCCACAGCAACCATCGCCGTAAGCATCGAGTGGTCCATATTATTATATCTGTGCTGTCCGTTGCGCCCCAGACAATAAATATTCTCGAAAGAATCAATAAAGCCCCGCAGCTCGGAGAGACGATTGTACGTACCAAAATAGGCCGGATAAGCCTTTTTCATCCTCACACACACACTATCGAGCACCGCCGAGGGGGCAATTATTCCCATATTCACAAGCTCATCGGCAGCCATTGACAAGAGCGCCTCATCCGACATCCGCCACAGCCCGTCGCCCTCGTTACAGAAATATTCGAGCCCTATGAAAAGAGTATTCTCATAATCGGCAACCATATAAGGCGACCAATTATTAAAAATCTGTATGCGTCCCATCCTGACGTCGCGCTCCTGAACATATATCCACGTATCGGGCGGACGATTGGCAAAAGTACGCAATTTTGTCTCGTTCTTAATTTTTATATTATCGAGCAAAAGGCCCACAGTGATAAAATCGCGGAAAGGCAGCCCACGAGCAATATCCATAATCGTCTCGGGCACCTCGATGCCACGCAGCGCAGGCACAAGCTGTGCAAGAGGCATCGTCGAGAGCAAATAATCGCATTGTATCCTCTGTTGCGAGCCGTCGGAAAGCTCAACATCCACCGCAACAACCCTGCCACCCTCGACATTTACGCGCACCACCCTATTGCCGAGACGCAACTCGCCACCCCGCGCGACAACCTCACTCGCCACACACTGCCACAGCTGCCCCGGCCCATATTTCGGATAGAGAAAATTCTCGATGAGCGACGTCTCCACCCCCTTTTGCGCCACATCAACGCGGGGGAAAAGCCTTCGGACGGCATTTTTCAGAACCCCCGCCACAGATAACCCCTTAACACGTTGACTGCCCCAATCGGCACCAAGTTGCGAAGGGTGGCGTCCCCACACCTTCTCGGTATAAGTCTCGAAAAACATCGAATAGAGCCTCTTACCGAAGCGGTTGACATAAAAATCCTCCAACGAACGCTCGGTGCGCGGCATAATCTGTGCACGCAAATAACTAAAAAAAGCACCGGCGGTAAGGCCGAGGCCCAAACTGCGAAAAGTAGAAAAACTAAGAGCAATGGGATAATCGAAAAAACGACGATTAAAAAAGATACGCGACACGCGGCGACGACGCAGCATCACCCTATCCTCGCGCTCGGGGTCGGCAGCAGCATTACCCGGCCGTTCCGCACCCAAGAGAATCTCATCCCTTGCAGGCGCTGTCTGTGCAGGCATAATATCATTCCACCACCGCGTAACCCTATCACTTTTCGAGAAAAAACGGTGCCCGCCAATATCCATACGATTGCCATTATACAGCACCGTGCGCGAAATACCGCCCACACAATCATCTGCCTCAAGCACAATGGGCTTAATACCAGTGCGCCCAAGCAGCTCGTATGCAGCAGTGAGGCCCGCAGGGCCCGCGCCAATTATAATCGCTATTTTTTCTCTCTTCTCGACCATAGGCGCAAAGATAACAACAAGCGAGCGGAAAATATGAAGTTTACTTCAATATTTTACAAAGCGAGCGCCGAAAATCTTACAAAAAATCTTAGAGCAGCGATGCAAGCATTGGCTACAAATTATAGCTCAGAAAAAAATATATTGTTTTTTGTCGCACCGACATTTTTTTACACAAAAACAGGGCGCGCCTCACAAAAAGGCGCGCCCATTACAGCTATATGTAATTCAATAAATTACTGAGCCAATTTGTTCTCAGAACCAAGAACATTCACAATCTTGTGGATGTACTGCTTCTTCATATTCTCGCGAGCGGGACCAAGATACTTTCTGGGGTCGAACTCAGCGGGGTTAGTTGCGAATACCTCGCGAATAGCAGCAGTCATAGCCAAGCGGCTGTCGCTGTCGATGTTAATCTTGCACACAGCAAGAGCAGCAGCCTTGCGAAGCTCCTCCTCGGGAATACCGATAGCATCCTTCAGCGCACCACCATACTTATTGATAGTAGCAACCTCATCCTGAGGAACAGAAGAAGAACCGTGAAGAACGATGGGGAATCCGGGAAGCTGCTCCATACAACCCTCAAGAACGTCGAATGCCAAGGGAGGAGGAACAAGGATACCATTCTCGTTACGTGTACACTGCTCGGGCTTGAATTTGTTGGCACCGTGTGATGTACCAATTGATATAGCCAAGCTGTCGCAACCGGTCTTTGTTACAAAGTCAACAACCTCCTCGGGGCGTGTATAAGTGTGGTGCTCGGCAACAACGTCATCCTCAACACCTGCAAGAATACCAAGCTCGCCCTCAACAGTAACGTCATACTGGTGAGCATACTCAACAACCTTCTTTGTCAAGGCAACATTCTCCTCATAGGGAAGATGCGAACCGTCAATCATCACCGACGAGAAGCCCATATCAATACAAGACTTGCAAAGCTCGAATGAGTTTCCGTGGTCGAGGTGAAGAACAATCTCGGGGTTAGCGCAACCAAGCTCCTTAGCATACTCAACAGCACCCTCGGCCATATAACGGAGAAGAGTCTGGTTGGCATACTTACGAGCACCGCTTGACACCTGAAGAATAACGGGAGACTTTGTCTCAACAGCAGCCATTATAATAGCCTGAAGCTGCTCCATGTTGTTGAAGTTGAACGCGGGGATAGCATAACCACCCTTCATTGCTCTTGCGAACATATCACGAGTGTTCACAAGGCCTAATTGTTTGTAATTAACCATAATATATACTTTTAAAGTAAAAAAATAATTTAGTATATCCAATTTTGTGCGAAGATAGTAAATAATTTCTTTACTTACTTAAGAAACTGCGCAAATTTCTATAAAAAAGTTACACCGCAGCGCAACAAACAACAATTCACCACACCATAAGTCCGCATCACGGTGGTTCATTTTCCATCGTCCCATCCAAAAAATCCTTTATACCACTATAAATTTGTATTTTTCGCCCAAAAACACTATTTTTGCTCATATTTAAGGCACAATTATATGTATATAATAGGTATTGCAGGCGGAACAGCCTCGGGAAAGACCACCGTAGTAAAAGAGATAGTAAACTCCCTGCCCGCAGGCGAGGTAGTAGTAATTCCCCAAGACTCATACTACAAGGACAGCAGCCACGTACCCGTCGAAGAGCGCCAGATGATAAATTTCGACCACCCCGACGCATTCGATTGGGAGCTGATGGTCGAGCAGCTCACGGTGCTGCGCAAGGGCCTCGGCATCGACCAGCCCACATACTCGTACATCACCTGCACCCGCCAGCCCGAGACCATTCACATCGAGCCGCGCAAAATAATCATCATCGAGGGCATAATGGCACTCGTCAGCCCCCAACTGCGCGAGCTTATGGACCTTAAAATATTCGTCGATGCCGAGGCCGACGACCGCCTCATACGCCTCATACGCCGCGACATTGTCGAGCGAGGCCGCACGCCAGAGATGGTACTCTCGCGCTACGAGCGCATAGTAAAAGCGATGCACGACGAATTTATCGAACCCACAAAAAAATATGCCGACATAATAATCCCGCAAGGCGGCAGCAACACAAAAGCCATAAAAGCCCTGCAAATGGCCATACAATCATTCCTCGAAAAATAACACAGCACTATGTTCAAAGGCAGCGGATACTCCATAACCCTACTGTTACTATTCATTATCGTAGCAATGAGTGGCGACAGAGTGTTTGCCCCTCCCACCCCACAGGCGTCCCCCGTCAAACGACAAATATCCCCGTACGTCGAAATTTCCCCGTTCGACCACCATTTTCGTGCAGCCAGCGACAGCCTCTTCGGCTGGGATTGGAAACTGCTGGCCGCAATAGCCTTTACCGAGTCGCGCTTCGACAGCACCGCGCAGTCCGAGGCCGGCGCTCGCGGAGTAATGCAAGTGATGCCCCGCACCCTGCGCGGCACCGGCGTCCCCGACTCACTCTTTATGAACCCCCGCAGCAATATAATGGCAGCCGCCACACTGCTAAGAGAGCTCAACCACGTTTATCGTCGCATAAAAGCCCCCGACGAGCGCCTCTCATTTATTTTAGCCTCGTACAACGCCGGCGCAGGCCACATAAACGACGCAATGCGCCTTGCACAAAAATATGGTCGCAACCGCTACAAATGGGAGCACAACGTCGATACCTTTTTAACACTGAAAAGCCGTCCCGAATATTACACCGACAGCCTCTGCCGCAACGGCGAGCTGAAAGATTGGCGTCAGACAATACAATTTGTAAAAAAAGTACGCCGCACGTGGAACAGATACCGCAAGATGCAAGACAGATACAGCGACTCCATATACACCATCCTTCAGAGCGACAGCACCGCCGAGCTTATGCGAATATAAAATGAGAGATAAACAGCGCATACAAATAACCGTCGCCTCGTGGGACGGAAACAGCATCAGCGGCACCGACGACAGCGGACACACAGTAACCACCCTTCTGCCCGAGGCCCACTGCTACCACACACTGCCTACGCTCTTAAATAAAGGCTGTCGGCTCAACCTACTCTCGTGCCGCCGGAAAGAGGACGGCACGCTCCTGCCCCGCGACATAATCTACCACCCCGACTGCCTGATAGACATCTCGGCACTCGCACGCTGTCTGCAACCCTACGGCAGCCACCCCGCGGGCTACATACTCAACCTATTGGAGAGCACCGACGAGAGCTCGGCACGCCTTTTGGGCGAGGCCGCCAACATCTTCCTCGACGACTGCGTCAACTCCCGCCCCGGCACGCCCGCAAGCTACCGCCGCTCGATGGAGACCTTCTTCCGCGAGTATCCCTTGCAGCTATCCGTCTGTCCCGACATTGACAAAAAATTCTTCGACGACGCCTTTGCACAATTCAACAACATACAGCAAAAAATGGGCACACAAGCCCTCGAATCGTCCGACGGCTACCGGCAAGAGGGCACACAGATAGAGCCATCATTCTTCTGCGAGCCGCTGGGCCTGCAAGGACGTATCGACCTACTGCAAGGCAACAGCACGATGCTCATAGAGCTAAAATCGGGCAAGGCCGACGAATACCGCGGCGGCCCCAAAGAGGAGCACCGCCTGCAAATGTCGCTCTACCGCGAAATGCTCAGCTACTCGTTGGGCACCCCGCGCAGCAACATCCGCGCAATGCTTTTCTACTCGCGCTACCCACGCTTTTTTGTCGAGCAGTCCAACGCCACACAGATAAGCATCGCACTTATGCTGCGCAACCACATAGTAAGCCTGCTCGAAGAGATGTGTACCGACGGCCTATACAACAGATTGAAAAACCTCTCGCCCGACGACCTCAACACACGCGGCGACCACGGCCGTCTGTGGAGCAACTACATACGCCCGCGCATAGAAAAAATACTCAGCCCCATCCACGAGGCCGACGAGCTTCTGTGCCGGTACATCTTCGGCAATATAGCCTTTGTGGCACGCGAAATGATGATAGCCAAAGTAGGAGGCCACGGTACAAACATCCAGACAAAAAAGACGCAAAGCCGCAGCTGCTTCGCCGACGTATGGCGCGCCCCATTGAGCCAAAAAATAGAAGAGGGCAACATACTCACAGGCCTCAGCATCCTCAGCCTCGAAAGAGCCGACGAGAGCGACAGCATCACCGACATTACCTTCGCCATAGAGACAAGCAGCGACCACTTTTACCCCAATTTCCGCGCAGGCGACACAGTCTTTGTCTATCGCCTTGCGAGCGAGGCCGACACAGCCACCAACCAACAAGTAACGCGCGGCACCCTCACCGCCATAAGCCCCACCCGACTGACACTGCATCTGAGGCACAAACAGCAGGGGCACACCCTCTACTCCGAAGGCTCGCACTACGCAATAGAGCACGACCATCTGGACAGTACCTTCCGCGCATCCCTGCGCGACCTATACAGCCTGCTCGGCGCCCCAAAAGAACGCACCGACCTACTGCTCGCGCGCCGT
Organism: Bacteroidaceae bacterium; assembly: GCA_017407905.1. GTDB lineage: Bacteria > Bacteroidota > Bacteroidia > Bacteroidales > Bacteroidaceae > HGM04593. Next base: position 25,705 of record JAFQVS010000057.1, read on the forward strand.
CAGCCACGCTTCGACACAAGCCGCACCCTCACACGCAGCTACGGCAGCGAATATCTCGACCAAATAGTGCTAAAGGCCAAACAAGCCGACGACCTTTTTATGCTCGTAGGCCCCCCCGGAACAGGAAAAACCTCACAAGCACTCAGCAGCATCGTACGCGAATTTTACAGCGACCCCACACAGAACATACTCTTAGCCTCATACACCAACCGCGCCGTCGATGAAATATGCCAAGCCCTCGAACAACTGCCCGAGGCACCACAATACATACGCATCGGCAGCGAGCAGAGCTGTCAGCCGCAGTACAGCCCGCGCCTGCTCAAGAACAGCATCTTACAGTGCAAAAACCGCGAGCAGATACGCCTGACAATGCAACAGACACGAATCTTTGTGGGTACAATCGCCTCGCTCACCGCACGCAAAGAGCTCTTCAAACTAAAGAAATTTCAACGAGCAATAATCGACGAGGCCACACAGATATTAGAGTCGCAGCTATCGGGACTTTTGGCCGCCGTCTCGCCCGAGGGCAGTCCGGCCATAGAGCGTTTCATTCTGATAGGCGACCCCAAGCAACTGCCCGCCGTCGTTGCGCAGAGCCCCGAGGAGAGCCGCGTAAAAAGCCCCACACTGCAAACAATAGGCATAAAAGACTACGGAACATCACTCTTCGAGCGCCTCTTCAGCTACTATCACGACAAAGGCATCGAGGGGCTCAGCCACACACTCAACCGTCAGGGACGAATGCACCCCACAGTCTCCACCTTTGCCAACCGACACTTTTACAACAACACACTGCACCCCATCCCCCTGCCCCATCAGACCGAGGCAGCCACATTCGACACATACAATGCCGAGAATACCATACAGACAATTCTGGCCACACGCCGCGCAGCCTTCGTCGCAACCGAGCCTCAGCCGCAAGCCGAAGAGAGCGAAAAGGTCAACCGCAGCGAAGCCCTCGCAATAGCACAATTTGTAAAAGAATATTACAGCCTCATCAAGAGCAACGACAAAGTGTGGAACCCCGCGCAGCAGATAGGCATAATAGTCCCCTTCCGCAATCAGATAGCAATGGTGGCACACGCCATCGCCGCACTCTCCCTGCCCCGGAGCGAGCAAATAATAATCGACACGGTCGAGCGCTATCAAGGCTCGCAGCGCGAAATGATACTCTTCGGGACAACCATCACACACCCCCGACAGATTGAGACAATATCGAGCCCCATCATCGCCCCCGACGGCACACTCATCGACCGCAAGCTCAATGTAGCCCTCACCCGCGCCCGCCGTCAGATGTACATATTCGGCAACAGCGAGGCACTCTCGGCCTCGCCGCTCTATCGTGCCCTTATGGACGAACTAAAATAAGAGAGAAACTATTTAAACTCGATAGTAAAACGCGTAAGGCCGTCCGAGGCCGTCTCAAGCGAGAATTTGCATCCGTGCGCCGTAAGAACCTCGCGCGTGAACATAAGCCCAATGCCCTGACCATCGCTTTTCGTGGTAAAGAAAGGAGTAAACAAGAGTTGCGACACCTCGGCGCTTATCCCGCGGCCATTATCGCAGATGACAATCGAGGCAGGCTGCGCAGCGGTCGAAATAGTAATGCGGCCACCCTCGCCCCCGATACTCTCGACCGAGTTTTTGAGAATATTCACAAGCACCTGCTCGAAAAGAGCAACGTCGATGTTCACGGGAACCTCGCCCGTGTGCAACTGCATCGACAATTCTATCCCCCTTGCGCGGCATAGCCCCTCGACAAAGCGCGCGCAGTAACGCGCGCTCTCGTTAAGGTCGCACGGCTGCAACTGCGGCGCGGGTATTTTCACAACCTCGGCAAAGCGAGTGATGAAGCTGCTGAGCCTACGTCCGCGCTCCTCGCACACCAGCATCGCCTCGCCAATCTCGGCCGCATCGTTCACGATAGTCTCGCTTGTGGCGGTGTGTAACATATCCTTTGCCGTCTCCAAGATAGATGTTATTCCACCCATCGTGTTATTTACCTCGTGCGCAATCATACGTATAACCTTCTCGTAGGCATTGCGCTCGGCCTTGTGCAACTGCTCGGTCAGTGGCTCTATGAGCACAAACGGATGCGCAAAGCCTCGGTCCTGAAAAGAGAGGCGCGAGAGGCTATAAACCTCAATTCCGCTTATCTTCAACGTGCGTGTCTCACCCTGAGGGATAAGTGCAATATGGCGCATAAGCGGAATATCAATATCGGCAATATTGCGGCCGAGACAATCGTCGCCGCAGCCCAGCATTCCTTTGGCCGAGGGGTTAATCATCGTTATCCTATTGTCAAAATCGAGGATGATAACCCCCATCGGCGAGGCCTTTATCAGTAGGTCGAGAAAATGATTCTGCTCGCGCAGACGCAGACGCTCGTCCTTGAGCTGTGCCATCATCCGATTGAAAATATCGACAATCTTATCGGCCTCGCGCTGCCCCACGGGCGATAGGCGACTGCTAAAATCCTGCTCGCGCAACAGATTGAGTCCCGTTGCAATAGTATCGAGCGGCTTAATAATTTTACGATAAAAATAGACAAGAAAAAACATACTGAAGAGCGCCACAGCCTCCACAGCATAAAAGAGTCTGCTGCTGCATCCGCGGTAAACAACCACAAGCAACGCCACCCACGCAAGCACAAGCAGCGCCGACACTACAAGGAATATGTTTTTCTGTCTCATTCTCGGCGGCTATTTTAGTCCATACTTTTCCAATCGACGATACAGTGCCTGACGACTAATGCCCAACGAGGCTGCAACCTGCGTTAGATTGCCCTCGTGCCGCTCCATTGCCTCGACTATGCGCAGACGCTCGGCCTCGTCGAGTGTCATTGCCGTCGTTGCCTCCAATTTCATCGGTTGCGGCAGAATATCATTTGCCAGCCTGAAATCGTCGGCCGTGAGTAGCGACTTTCCACTCATAAGGATTGCACGCTCGACCAGATTCTTCAGCTCGCGCACGTTACCCGGGAAGGGCTGACGCATAAGATAGTCCATCGCCTCGTCAGCAATTACAATCTTTTGCAGATTATTGTTCTTGGCCGAGAGCGCCGCAAAATGTCGCACCAGCAGCGGAATATCCTCGCGGCGCTCGCGCAACGGCGGCAGATGCAACGTAATAAGATTCACCCTGTAATAAAGGTCTTCGCGGAAACTACGCTCGGCCACCATTTTTGCAAGGTCGGCGTTTGTGGCACACACCACACGAATATCCACCTTATGCGGACGGCTCTCGCCCAGCACCTCGAATGTCTGCTCTTGTAGCACGCGCAACAGCTTCACCTGACAGGCAAGGTCAAGCTCGCCCAGCTCGTCAAGAAAGATGGTGCCCCCGTCGGCAAGCTCGAAGCGTCCCACCCTGTCGGCCGAGGCGTCGGTAAACGCCCCCTTCTTGTGTCCGAACATCTCACTCTCGAACAACGTGTGCGATATTCCGCCTAAATTAACCTTTACAAAAGCGTTTTTTGCACGGCGGCTGTTGCGATGAATAGTCTCGGCAATAAGCTCCTTGCCCGTACCACTCTCGCCCGTGATAAGCACCGAGGCATTGGTCTTTGCAATACGCTCGATTGTCGATAAAATATCCGTCAGCGCCTTGCTGCGCCCCACAATGAGGCTGCGGTCGAACGGTTTTTCTATAGGCTCGGACCCGAGGGGCTCGCCACCGGGAGCAAGGCTCAGTGCCGTCTCTATGCGCTGCATAAGCACAACATTATTCCACGGCTTTGTGATAAAATCGAAGGCCCCCGCACGCATTCCTCGCACGGCAAGGTCGATGCTGCCCCACGCCGTGATTAGTATCACAGGCGTATCGGGACAAAAAACCTTCACCTTTTTCAGCAGCTCGATGCCATCGTCGCCGCTTGTGGTGAGCGAGAAATTCATATCCATCAGAATGAGCTGCGGAGTTTGGCGGCGCACAACCTCCAGCGCCTCGCGAGGCGAAGCAACCGCCTCTACCTCGTAACGCGCCCTCTTGAGCATAAGCCCCAAACTGTGGCGTATCGCAATATCATCATCAACAATAAGTATCATAATTCAAAGGTAGTATAAAAAATATTCTCGACAAAAAGAAATACAAAAATTAAGAAGCTGTTTGAATATAACTCGTATGCGTATAACTCGTATGTAATGTAAAAGAAATTCAAACAGCTTCTAATGCCGCGTTACTCGTCGCGCAGCGCCTCGGAGGGCTGTATGCTCACAATTCTTCGCGTCGGGATTAAAATACCCACTCCGGCCACAAACAGCATAAAAAGATAGGTCAGCACACTCACAATAACAAAATGTGTCAAGGGTTGATTGTGCAGATAATCGCCGTTTTTTGCAAGCATAAGTTCCTGCCACATCATCGAGGTAAATTTCTCAAGCGGGTCCGAAAAGCCCATACTATAAACTTTATGCATAAGCAGCGGAAGAGCAATGAGAAAAGCAACCGATACTATCAACCACCCCTCGACAATAAACTGCCACAACACCCGCCTCGACGTTGCTCCCATACTGCGATAAAGTCCTATGGCCATCCGTCTGTCCGAGACACGCACCCAATAGGTTGACATTATCCCCAGAAAGGCACAAAAGAGCGCAAAGCCCGAGAGCATCATCTGCATACGGTAGCGGTTGGTGATTCCAAACACATTCGCACTCTTTGCGGCACTCTCGCCAACGGCCGTCAATGCAAAGAAACAACGATATTTAAAATCGAGCTTGGGCGCAATCTCGGCTTGAAAATTCTTCATAAAAGCATCGGCGGCAACCCCCTCTTTCAATCGCACGAAAATTTTATAATTCTCGAAAATATAGCGTTTGTCCATATATTCGCAAATTTCGCTTCTATCGTGTATGTGCATAATAAGATGCATCGGCTCAATGTACTCCGTCGTCTGAACAGTCGAAAAGAGACCGGCCACGGAATATATCTCATCCTCATCCTCGTACTTAATTTTCTTGCCCGCGGCGTCGGTCGTGCCAAAAGCCTTCTGCGCAAAATTCTGCGAGACATATAAACCCTTTCCACCGTCGAGGCCCGACTTTTTCATCGGCTCGCCGTTTATATCCTTTATCTGCAAAGCCGCAAAATAGTCGCTTCCCGGAAAATCGTAAATATCGTACGTTGTTACGTGCATCGAGTGGCTCTCGCCCTTTACATTCATTGTGCTATCGACAACATATTTCGGACAATTAGAGCCCATAGAATTGGGATAATTGTTCGACGAGGCCACAGCGTAGGCTTCAACCTCGGGCAGAGAGCGCACAATATTCACCGCCTGCTCAAAATCATTTGCGCACACCTCGCCGGCATTCTCCTCATCGGGCACGCTCTTTACCTCAAACTCAAGATAATAGAGATTATCGTCGTTGTACCCCTCGGGAATATATTTATTGCTGTACAGAATGAACAGCGGGTCTATTGCGAGCCACAAAAACACACTCACAGCCACAAGCTCAAGGAAGAGCCATCCATTCTGCCGACGCTCGTTCCATATTTGATGCAAAATAGTCTTTATCATAAGTCAATTATTTTTTATTGTTCAACGATACGGTGATACTATGGCGCAGCGAATAGAGCGTCGGGATTAAGGCCGAGACAATATTCAGCAGCAGGATGAGCACAATTGTAACCCCCACGACGGTGGGATTAAAAAGCATCTCCACGGTAACGGCAGTGGGATAATTGGCATTCATATTAACCGAGTCGAGCAGCGTAACAATCCACTCCTGCGTCATAAGAGCAAACAGATAGGCCATCAGCAGTCCCAACAGCGCCCCCATAGCCGTGAACAACAGATTCTCGAAAAGCACCTGCGAAATAAGCGTGCGGTTGGTGGCACCAAAGGCCTTGCGCACCCCAATCTCCTCCATACGGCTGTTCATACGCGAGGCAATCATTCCACTCAGATTAAGCGCCGGAATAAAGAGCAGCGTCATAAACAGCAGAAGCACAAAGCCAAAATCCGAGGCACCATACTCGTTGCCCAACATATATTTCAGGTGAGTATTTATATAAGGCTCGTACTTATTGCCCTCGCGCTGCTCCTGCGCAAAGCGCGAGAATTGGTCAGAGATTCTCCCTTTCACCCTCTCTGCGTCCTCGCCTTTCGAGACAAGGAAAAAGAGTTTATACACCCCGAGAATCTGCTCGCGCGTATAAGAGCGGTCGATATTGAGGCTGCTGTTTACGGGCAGCCAGCAGTCGGCATAGACGCTGGGAGTGCTTCCGCTCACGCCCTTTACCACCCCGACAATCTTATGCGGGACATTCTGTATTCTCACCTCCTTTCCCACGGCATCCACCGTTGCAAAAAGTTCGCGAGCCACCTTATCGCTTATCACAATGACGGGCGCTGCAACATTATTCTCCTCGTCCTCCTTTGTAAAGGCTCTTCCGCTGACAAATTCAAAGTCGAAAATGTGCCAAAAAGTGTGCGACGTAAAAAGCAGCGTGCTGTTTTTAATTCCCTCGACCGATAGTTTTCCGGCCATTTTAGATGTTGCAACAGCATCGCACCCCTCGACCTCCTTCAGCCGCTCGTACAAATGGCGCGAGGCCCCCGTATATCCACTGCTGTTTCCATCGTTAATATTAAAATGTATAAGCTCCAAATAGAGCATTCTGTCGCGATTATACTCGGGATAGACAGGGCCCAATTTTATATACAGAATGATGAAAAATATCATCACAATGGCCACGGTAACGGCCGTTCCCAATATATACATCGAGGAGAAGAGGCGATTGTGGTGCATCATCGTCCACGCTTGTCGTAAATATAATTTTATCATTTTATTCGTTTTTTAGTAGCCTGTCAAAGTCGGCGTTAATATTACAATTTTTCTCATAGTCCCACAGAGTGATGCTGCGCAGACGGTACCAATAGTACCAATAGTACATTAGCTCCGATATTCGGCTGCGCCGAGCTTGGTCCTTGCTCACCTGCGCATCGTTAAGGTCGAGCGTGCTTATTTTACCTATTTTGAACGTCTCGACGTTGCTGTTGTAACGACGTGTGGCAATTGTGTCGGCCTCGATGGCAATCTCCATCTGTCGGCGCTGATTATTGAATTGTTCGACAAGGATAAAAAGCTCCTGCTTGAAGCTGCGCATCTCAAGCTCCAGACGTCCGGCGGTAATCTCGCGGCTGCTCTTTGCCACACGCAGACGTCCGCGACGCTTGCCCCAATCGAGCAGCGGAATCTGCACTCCCACCTCTACATACTGATTGTCGTTCAGCGGATTATAAGCCTCGGACGGGCGCTGCCCCATTCCATCGACTCCCACCTGCGCCGTCAGATTGATGCTGCGCATATTTCCTCGCGCCGAGGCAACGTCGTAGTCGGCCTGCAAACGTCGGCGGGCAATATTCTTTGTTATCGAATTATTCTGCAACGCCTTCTGCAACACATCCTCATAGACCAGCGTGGGCGTCGAAAAAGCCTCGGGCATCACCGGGATTATTTCCGTATCCTCGTCCAGCATAAGAAAGGAGCGCAGAGTGAACATATTGCTCTTGAGGCCGCTCTCGCAGTCGGTGAGCGAGGCGCGGGCGTTGAGCACATTAAGGCGCAGCTGCAAAAGGTCGTTGTCGCTTATTATACCCATCCGATGCTTGCTCTCGGCCACCGCGTAGAGGCTCTCGGCATTCGACAGATTCTGGCGTGCGATGTTCACATTCTCCTCGGCCAGCAGCAGATTGAAAAAGTACCCGATGGCACTCATCGTAACCTGCTCGGTAGCCGAGAGAAAGGCCGCCTGCGCCTCGGCGTAACGCACCGGCTCGATGCGACGGTTCCATTTTGCACTGTTCACCCCGAAAATCGGTTGCCTCAGTGTGAGCGCAAAAGGCACGCTCATATAACGCTCCTGTCGGTTACCACTGAACATTTTCAGATAGTCGAGCGACGAAGAGAGCGACAATGTTCCGCCCGTTGCCCAAATACTCTGCTGCACCGTAAGGCCGCCATTCATCTGCATAAAATTATTGCGCACAAACGTATAAGAGCCGTCGCTATTCTGATAGCTGCTGTAATTGCGGCTGTAAGCAGGCAGCGTAGCGGTCAACTGCACCTCGGGCAGAAGGCCTGCGCGATAGATGCGATACTGCCAATAGGCCGAGCGCAATTCGTCGAGCGCCACCGCCGCATCGAGGCTCTGCAAGCGCGCAAGATTTATTGCCTCGTCGAGGGTAAGATGGCGCACCCCGCCCCGCGCAACCGATGCGCACAGAAGAATGCAAAATATTGTTAAAATTCGTCTCATTGTTGCTAATTCTGTTATGAAACACCTTTTCGGACGATTGATAATCGCCACAACCGTTTCAAAAAAAATAAGTTACTCTACCTGACGTCCGTCAAAAATCCTCACTATGCGCGACGTCTGACGCGCCTGCTGCTCATTGTGAGTAACCATCACAATGGTGCGTCCATCCTCCTTATTCAAACGGTGCAAAATATCCATCACCTCGCGTCCCATTTTCGAGTCGAGGTTACCCGTAGGCTCATCGGCGAGGATAATCTCGGGGTTACCCACAATTGCACGCGCAATCGCCACACGCTGACACTGTCCGCCCGACAGCTGCGTGGGCAGGTGCGTCATTCTGTGCGTGAGGCCCACCCTTTCGAGCACCTCGCAGGCCAGACGTCGGCGCTCACTGCCCGACATTCGACGATACAGCAGCGGCAGCATCACATTATCCAGCACATTAAGCGAATTTATCAGATGGAAGCTCTGGAACACAAATCCCAGATTCTTGTTGCGAAAGGCCGCCATCTGCACGTCGCTAAGGCCGACGAGTTTCTCACCCGCAATCTCAATGCTTCCGCTTGTGGGACTATCGAGCAGGCCCATAATATTCAGCAGGGTCGATTTTCCGCAACCCGAGGGGCCCATAATACTCAAAAACTCGCCCTTTGCAACCGAAAGATTAATATTCTCCAATGCCTGTGTCTCAATTGTGTCGGTTCTGTAAACCTTGTTAATCTCTGTTAAAGTAATCATAATTCTATTTTTTTTAAATTGTTATTATTTTCTGTTTATTTGCGGGGCATTTTTTCAGCCCGCGACATTTGCGTAAGCACACGCATAATGCTCGTTATATAAGTAATTGCGCAGTGGGGGAAATTTTCCAATCGCCGCAGTGTTTGCGAGGATAATCTACTCCTCGCGCAAAGCATCCGAGGGCAAAATTCCCGCAATGCGACGCGCCGAGATTGCAGCGCCCGCCACCGCCACCAATAATATTATAATGTAAGTAATAAGGCTGACTGCCGCAAAGTGCATCCACGCAACGTCGTGAATATAATCGCTTTTTTCGTCGTGGCGACTGAGAAAAGCATCCAATGGGTCGGCGAATCCCATAGCATAGACCTTGTGCATAATCAGCGGTAGCGCCACTATAAAGGCAACGATAACAAGCAACGAGGCCTCTGTTACAAACTGCGCCACAATCCTGCCCGACGAAGCCCCCACACTGCGCATCACCCCAATATCCCTGCGGCGCGCATTTGCACGCATCCAAAAAGTGCTCACAACACCCAAGAAGGCACACAGCAGAGCAAACATTGTAAGCGCACTTTGCAGACGAAAAGTATTCCCATAGCCTCGCAGCTCAATCATATCTTTACGCTCAGCCTCGTTGCTCACAATGCCTTTGCAATAGAAATTTCCGCCGGCCAACCGCTGCGCATACTCCTCCTTGAAACGTTGCTCGAAGGCCTCTCTATCCACCCCCTCTTTAATGCGGAAGAGCAAAGAAAAATCTTTCGACAGTGCAGGTTCAATTTCAATTACGCTGGCCTTGGGGTTGGTATAAATAATTGTCTGAACATCCTCATAGACACCGCAAATATTGTACTTACCTTCCCATCGTTCCACTTTCTCGCCCGTAATATTTACCCTACCGAATGCCTCCATTGCAAAGGAGCGCGAGACAAGCAAATTTCTCACATTCTCGTTGCGCACAATGTGCAGCGGCTCTCCCGTCTGCGCATCGGTAAGCCCGAACGTCGCAGGCCAATCGTCCCCCTCGGCCATTGAGGTAGAATATTTCACGCAATAGACCTCTTTATTCTTGCCATCCGCAGTCTGCGTGCTATCCACCACGTAGAAAGTACTGCTCAGCGAGCCGCCGTGGGGATAATTACCCATAAAGCAGGTACCCACATACTGCACCTCGGGAATTTTGCGCACCGCCTCCAGTGCGTTGCGAAAGACAGCAGCCTTAACCGAGTCATTATCGGCCTCGGCCCTATATTTAAGGTTTGTTTTTTGATACTTCGCCATTTCCACCTTGTAAAGATTCTCGGCGCGGTAGCCTGCGGGTATTCTGCCACGGCTCACGAGTATGAACAGCGGGTCGATGGCCAGCCACAGAAAAACACTCACAGCCACAAGCTCAAGGAAAAGCCAACCGTTTATGCGGCGCTCGTTCCACATTTGATGTAATATAGTCCTAATCATAATTATCTTTTGTTATAGAGCGAATATGTAATACTTTTTCGTAGTGCAAAGAGCGTAGGCACAACGGCCGCCATTAGATTAAGCACCAACGTAAGCAACATTGTTATTGCAATTATCGTGGGATTGAACAACATTTCCACCGTTATTACATTCTCGGGGGCCATCCTGTTTACCCTGCCATCGAACAGCGCCAGAATCCAACTGCTTGCGCTCAGCGTTATTAAGTAAGCGAGCAACAGCCCCAGTAGCGCCCCCAAAGCAGTGAGCAGAAGATTCTCGCACAGCACCTGAGAAAGCACACTCCCATTGGTGGCACCAAAAGCCTTGCGCACCCCAATCTCGTCCATACGGCCTGCCATACGCGATGCAATCATTCCACCAAGATTAAGCGAGGGGATAAAGAGCAGCGCCAGCAGAATGTAAATATATTTCGAGAGAGCATCCAAGAGCGTGGCACCATCTTCCTCTATGCCAAGCGCCAGTTTCCAATGCTCACCTATTTTAGCCTCGAAACTATTGCCCTCGGGCTGCTCCTGCGCAAGGCGCTCAATGGTGCTCTTCACCTCGGCAATGACAGCAGCCGTCTCACCCGACGAGCGACAGAGCATTGCCACACGAAAGCCTCCGATGATGGGATGAGCCTCACGCTCTCCCTCGCAAAGAGTATGCGAAGAGGGTAGCCAAAATTGCGCATAACACTTGGGGGTGCAGCCGCCGGGGCTCTCTACCACTCCCGCGATACGGTTGCGCGTATTATTTACAATTATCTCCTTTCCAACAACATCCGTTGCCCTAAAAAGCTCCATTGCAAAATCGGCACTGACAACCACTGCCGCCGACTGCGTATCGCCAAAAGGCCCTCCGGCAACGAATTTAAAATCATAGACACGCCAAAAGTCGTTGTTAACAAAAAGCCCTCTACATTCATTCAGCTCGTTCACCGAAAAATCGTAACGATAACTTCCCGCCACCATAGCAAGAGCCTCACAACCCTCAATGGTACGCAGACGCTCGCAAAGGCTCTGCGAGGCGGCCCGGTTCATCGCCGTGTAATTGTTACCGTGCTCTATAACGTGGGTTATTTGGTCTAAATAGACTATCCGACTGCGATTATACTCGGGATAGACGGGCCCCAATTTTATGTAAAAAATAATGAACAGCGTCATTGCAAGGGCCACCGACAGTCCCGTTCCCACAATATATATTGCCGAGAACAGACGATTCTGCCGCATCATTGCCCACGCTTGTCTCAAATAGTGTCGTATCATATTTTTTGTTTTTTTCGGATTAAAATTATCTCGTTTAATAAAAAGCCCTCTTTAAGTTAGGAAGAGCAAAGCGACTATTTTAATTTAATTCTCTCCTTTCCCGCATACTCGCGCATATCACTCACAACAACCTCTTCGCCCTCGGCAACGCCCTGCTCCACCTGCACATAATCATAGTTGCTCGCTCCCAGACGCACGCTGCGCAGCTCAATCTCACCGCTGCCGTTCTTAACGTACAATTTATATTCGCCCGGGCCGATGTAGTAGCTGCGATTGCTTATTCGCAGCACGTCGTCGTGAATCTCGTTCATTATATAGACGTCGGTGCGCAGCCCCTGACGCAGCCCGCGGTGGTTGCTCTCCCTCAGCGCAACGTCGAACGTTACAATACCATTGTTACTCTTGGGCGAAACGTTGCTTATCACCCCCTCCAATTTCTCTTTTCCCACTGCGACAATCACACGCTTGCCCACACGTGCACTCTCGGCCATTGCATCGGATATTTGTGCTTTAATCTTAAAATTGCTCAGGTCGGATATTACGGCAATCCTCTCGCCCGCACTCACACGCGCCCCAATCTGATTATTTATAAAGGTAAGCGTGGCCACACGGGGCGATAATATGCGTGCCTCGTCGAGCGTGCGCTTCATCTCGCTCAGTTTCTTCTCGAATATATTATATTCCAGCTCGCGCACCCTAATATCCGCCTCCTTTATGCGCGTGTCATTGTCGAGCTGAGTGCGCTGCTGTGCAAGGCGCATCTGCGCCGTCGAGACGGCAAGCTCGGCCTGACGTACACGGTCGGCCGTCCCCGACCCTATGCTGTCGAGGTAACGCTCGTTGCGCAGCTCAGTTTGCAGACGCTCAAACTCTATTTCGGCAATTGCGATGCTCATCTTCTGATTATCGAGCGACGTTGCAATGTTCAGTCGCAGCTGCGTCAGTTGGTGCCTCTTAATCTCCTTCTCGTCCAGCATATTGCGATAGTCGTTGAGCGTATTCTCAAGGTCGAGCCTAAGCAGCGGCGAGCCCATCGACACTGTATCGCCCAACTGTTTATATACCTCTATTATACGCGAGGAGATAGGCGAATTTATCACCTCCTCGAATGCCGGATGCACCTCGCCCGAGGCCGTTACACTCGTCTCTATGCTGCCGCGCGTAACTGCACAAATTTCGAGATATTTTTCATTTACACTCTCGCGCGAGAATGCCACGACAATAAGCGTCAGCAGCACCACCGCCACCACTGCGCCTGCCATCTTCAGCAGGCGCAGTGCCATCTGTTTTTGTTGAACCTCTTTTGGAATTTTACGATCCATAAAATACTTTATTATTAACTTAAAACCACTCACCAATATAATATCAAAAAGCGTGCCAAAAATTTAAAATACTAATAATCAACAGAGTAAACAAAATCGAGAGTGTCCGTTAACGGACACTCTCGATAAAATCGGACAACAAAATTGTTCAAAAAAAGGGAAATATTACTATCCGCAGGTAATCTCACCCGCCAGATTCTTTTTCATAAGCCTGCGCACCTCATCCACCGGCAGCGACTGCCCCAGCAAGAACATCATCTTAGTGAGTGCCGCCTCGACCGTCATATCCCGGCCGCTTATAATGCCCGCCTCAAGCAATTGAAGGCCCGTCTCGTAGAGACGCATTTTCACACTGCCAGTGCTGCACTGCGTAACATTCACAATAACCTTATTCTCGGCGGTGGCACGCTCAAGAGCATCCACAAGCCACTGCGCCTGAGGCGCATTTCCCGCGCCGAATGTACGGAAAATCACCCCCTTAAGTTCCTTTCCCGAGAGAATCTTCTCGACCACACTCTGCTTTATTCCGGGAAAAAGCGAGAAGATAATAATATCGCTCGACATTTTATAATTGGGCCTCAGCTGTGCCGACGCATCGTAAGGCCTTATTATGTGTCTGTTATATAAAATCTCCATTCCCGCCGTTGCAAGATAAGTGCAGTTGGGCGAGTTAAACGCATCGAAACTGTCGGCGCTTGTCTTTGTGCAGCGGTTGCCGCGCATCAGCTTCTGGTGGAAATATATGCACACCTCGGGCACGACGGGCGAGCCGTCGGCATTCTTGGCCGCAGCAATCTCAATGGCCGTCAACAGATTCTCCTTGCCGTCGGTGCGCAGAACACCGATGGGCAGCTGACTACCGGTGAGAATCACAGGCTTCATAAGGCCTTCGAGCATAAAGCTCAGGGCCGAGGCTGTAAAAGCCATCGTATCCGTCCCGTGCAGAATTACAAAGCCATCGAATTTATCGTAATTCGTGTGGATAATCTCGACAATCCTACCCCAGAGCGCAGGATTCATATCCGACGAGTCGATAGGCGGATTAAACGCGCGCGACGATATATTCAGATTAAACTGTCGAAGCTCGGGGACGTGGCGCAACAGATGGTCGAAATTAAACGACTCAAGCGCACCGGTTACCGAGTTACGAATCATACCGATTGTACCACCCGTGTAGATAATTAAAATTGACGACCTTTCTTCGCTGCTCATAAATCTTTATCTTGAAAGTGCAAATTTATAAAAAAAAGCGAATTACAGCAGTAACTATTTAAATGTATTTTGATTTTCCATTTTTTATCGTTTCCTTTGCGTTAAATTCAAACAGTCAACATTATGGAAAAGTCAAAAGTATATTTCACCGATTTTCGCACAAAGGCCAACGGCGACGGCCTTCCCACAAAACTCAAGAAACTGATGAAAAAGGCCGGCATTGCCAATCTCGACCTCGAAGGCAAATTCGTTGCCATAAAACTACATTTTGGCGAGCTGGGCAACATCAGCTATCTGCGCCCCAACTATGCCCGCGCCGTGGTTGACGTCGTAAAAGAGCTTGGCGGAAAGCCCTTCCTCACCGACTGCAACACAATGTACCCCGGCAGCCGCAAGAACGCCCTCGAACACCTTTACTGCGCTTGGGAGAATGGCTTCACGCCACTCACCGTGGGCTGCCCCATCCTCATCGGCGACGGCCTTAAAGGCACCGACGACATTGAAGTCCCCGTCGAGGGTGGCGAGTATGTTCAGAAAGCAAAAATAGGCCGCGCCATTATGGATGCCGACGTATTCATCAGCCTCACACACTTTAAAGGCCACGAAATGACAGGCTTCGGCGGAGCGATAAAGAACATTGGAATGGGCTGCGGCTCGCGCGCGGGAAAGACCGAGCAACACATCAGCGGACAGCCCGTGATTGACGCCTCAGAGTGCCGCGGATGCAAAAAATGTATGGCACAATGCGCCAACAACGGCCTTGTTTTTGACGAGACAACAAAAAAGATGCACATCGACAAAGAGCACTGCGTGGGCTGCGGACGCTGCTTAGGTGCCTGCAATTTCGACGCCATAAATTTCGAGAATTTCCACGCGCCGCAGCTTCTGAACCGCAAAATGGCCGAGTATGCCAAAGCCGTAGTCGATGGCCGTCCGCAATTCCACATCTCGCTTGTGGTTGACGTATCGCCCAACTGCGACTGCCACTGCGAGAACGACGCCCCCATCCTGCCCAACATTGGAATGTTCGTCAGCACCGACCCCCTTGCGCTCGACCAAGCCTGCGTCGATGCCTGTCTGGCCGCCACCCCGATGCCCGGCAGCCAGCTGCACGAGCACATTCACGCCCCCGGCTTCTGCGACCACCACGACCACTTTACAAACTCCACCCCCGAGTCCGAGTGGAAGTCGTGCCTCGAACACGCAGCAAAGATAGGCCTCGGCAACCGCGAGTACGACCTTATAAAATAGCACTCCGAAGATGAAAATCATACCAATCGAAGAGGTAAAAAAAATTCAGCTCGACATTCTCGACAGCGTGGCACAATTCTGCGAGGAGCGCGGACTGCGCTACTACCTTGCCTACGGCACGCTGCTCGGGGCCGTGCGCCACAAAGGCTACATTCCGTGGGACGACGACATTGACCTTCATATGCCGCGCCCCGACTACGAGCGCTTCCTCAGAGAGTACAACCAAGCCCCGACGCCCTACCGCGTCGTCTCATCGACCGGCAACCGCAACTATCGCGTAGCCTTTGCTAAGGTACACCACCCGGGGAGCATCGTGCGCGAGTTTCACTTTAAGCCCGACATTTTCGGCGTCTATATTGACATTTTCCCGCTCGACGGCGTCGGCTCAAAGGCCCAAGCCAAAGAGTGCGGACAGCTTCGCCGCCTTATGCACGTAAAAAACTCCGTTTTTCTCGGCAGTATGCCCCTAAGGCGCAAGCTGCGCCTTGCAATAACCAAGCTGATACTGATCCCCTTCCCCCTGAGCACACTCCTAAAGCGCATCAACCGCATAGCCACCCGCCACCCCTACGACAGCAGCCCGACAGTGTGCAGTATGATGTCTCGTGCTGCCCTTCGCGAGATTATGCCCCGCAGCGTGTTCGACGAGCACTGTATGCTCCCCTTCGAGGGCAAAGAGTATCGCGCCCCAAAAGACTACGACCACTATCTGCGCGTAAACTACGGCGACTATATGCAGCTGCCCCCCGAAGAGAAGCGTCAATCGCACCACAATTCCGAGGCAAGATGGAAATAAACAGACAAATTAAACCATTAAACTATTGCTTATTACCAAGAAAAGCACTACCTTTGCGCCGCCGATACGAGATATTGGCTAACTCAAATCATTAACCCATTAAAAAATTAAAAAATGGCAACAAAAATCAGACTTCAGAGAAGAGGTCGCAAACACTACGCATTCTATTCAATCGTAGTTGCAGATTCGAGAGCTCCACGTGATGGAAAGTTCGTTGAGAAAATCGGTACTTACAACCCCAACACCGACCCCGCTACAGTAGAGCTCAATTTCGAGCGCGCACTCTATTGGGTGAACACCGGTGCCGTTCCCACCGACACAGCACGCAACATCCTCTCACGCGAGGGCGTATATCTTATGAAGCACCTTCAGGGTGGTGTTAAGAAAGGCGCATTCGACGAGGCTGCCGCACAGGCTAAGTTCGACGCTTGGAAGGCCGACAAGGCAAACGTACTCAACGGCGTAAAGAGCAAGAACGAGCAGGCTAAGCGCGACGAGAAGAAAGCTCGTCTCGAGGCCGAGAAAGAGGTAAACGCAGCAATTGCTCAGAAGGTAGCCGACAAGAAGGCAGCCGAGGCACTTGCAAAGGCCGAGGCCGAGGCAGCAGCTGCTGCTGAAGCTAACGTTGAGGAGACAACAGAGGCTCCCGCCGAGGCTTAATAAAGCACCTCGAATAAAGTGCCGGGGCAAACACCCCAAAAGCACAAAGCTCAAAAAAACAGATAGAGACTAAACCCCAAAAGTTTAGTCTCTATTTTATTCATTGATGCCTCTCAAAAAAAAACGGCTCAGTAGAAAAAACATCAACTAAGAATCGCCAATTTTTATAGGAATAATAATAGTGCCAACGAGCGTAATGTAAGTTTACTCACAAATTGCAAAGACCATCTTCTCGGCAGAAAAATTTGTTATTTTAAGAACACATATCGAGCTATATAACCGCAAAAAACAGACGTTTTTCAAATATAAAAAGCTATACAATCTCTCCCTACATTTTGATAATTTAAACACTCCCCCCAACCAATAACCACTTTTTATCAAAAGAACAAAAGCTCGCCCCTCCCGCGGTCAACAAGAGCCACTATCCCCTCACAAAAGAGACAATAGTATCCACCGCCTCATCGGGCTCATCGGTGAGCGAGAGTAACAAATTCCTATAACACCCCTTACCATTGAGCCCACTCAGAAGATTATAAACCGGAAACTCCCGCGTCCAATAATCGCAACCCAGAAAGACCATCGGGCTCGCATAGCCACAGGTAAGATAATGATTCTGCGCCGCATCCTGAAAAATCTCCTGCATAGTACCCGCGCTTCCGGGCGAATAAATCACCCCACCCTTAGCAATAGTCAGCAGGCCATCCTCGCGTATGCTGTTATCGAAATATTTTGCAATGTGCGTGGCAAAAGGCGTTGCAGGCTCGTGCCCATAGAACCACGTAGGGATACCGACGCTGCAAAAATCGCCCACACGCGGCAGACGCCTCATCACCTCAAAAGCCGAGGCCAACCACCCCTCATCCTTATACGAGGCCGAGGGCGACAAGATGGCAAGCACCTCGTCCACCGTCTCGTCGGGACGTCCCGCAAGCCACACTCCTAAATGAGCTGCCTCCATAGCCCCCGGGCCGCCACCCGTAACCATAAGTGCGCCCCGCTCGGCAAGATGCTTGCCTATGAGCACCACACTGCGATAGACAGCGTCGGTGCGCAAAAGAGCGTGCCCGCCCATTACAGCCACCACACAGCGCTCATCGTAACGCGCAAGAAAGTCGTGCAACGCATCACTCATCGAGTGGTCGTGCAGCGTACGCGCAAAAGTCTCGGCAATATCACCCGCCTGCTTCCCCTTGCTAATATAATGAGCATACACCCTTGCATCGTAGCAGAGGGCGTAACTATCGGCACATTCGGGATTATAGCCGCAGTAAAGCTCGGCGGGCGAATAAAGCCGCGCGCGGAACATATCATACGGGGCACTCATTTTTGGGAAAAGGTAACAATCATCGTCCAAGCAGCGACGAACCTCCTCGGGCAGCGAGCAACCCAAAAACAGACAATCGGAAAACCGGCACTCAATAGCCTCGCGTCCAAACTCAACATTCTGAAAAGCATAGTGTCGGAACACCATTCCCGGTGCAATAAGAGCAGCTACAGCCTCGTAGCTCTCAATCTCAATATAATTATCCATAGTGTTTGTGTTGTCGTGTGTAGCAAAAATAGTAACAAACGAGCGAAATAATATCAAGCTTGCTTGATTATTTTAAAGCGAGTGCAGAAAATTTGTTCGTGCCGAGCCTTTTTACTGCATTTTGCACTTAAAAATCACAAGGAGAATTTAAACTAAAGAATAAAAAGCTACCGAGAAGTTTGTCTAAAGAGACAAAAAAGAGGAGCGTTTTTTTTGTGTGTGTTTTAATTGTTAGGAGTGTTATTACCGCTCCTCTTTCGACAAAGAGGAGCTGGCGCGCAGCGTCTGAGGAGTTCGATTGTACAGCAAAAATAATGTTGTTTGTGGTTGTTTTAACTCCTCACCTCGTTGGGGAGCTCCTCTTTATTACAAAAAAGAGGAGTGGTGTTTTGTGCGAGTTTAAAAAACCGTTATTACCGCTCCTCTTTCGACAAAGAGGAGCTGGCGCGTAGCGTCTGAGGAGTTCGATTATACATTAAAAAATAATGTTGTTTGTGGTTGTTTTTAACTCCTCACCCTTTCGGGAGCTCCTCTTTATTACAAAAAAGGGGAGCGGTGTTTTGTGCGAGTTTAAAAAACCGTTATTACCGCTCCTCTTTCGACAAAGAGGAGCTGGCGCGTAGCGTCTGAGGAGTTCGATT
>JAFQVS010000058.1 GCA_017407905.1 Bacteroidaceae bacterium
CGGGATGCGAATGGCAAGCATTGTCAACGCCGGGCGGTTAAACATACCTCGCACTTTTTCCTTAAAACAATCGAACCTACATTGAATTTCTTTTTTATGGTGCAATAAATTAAAAGTTACCTTTTGTACGTATTATATGCAGCTGTTCTTGAAAGTGAGAAATAACAAATTTATTCTTGTTCACAGTAAATTTCTACTGAGCCGTATTTTGCGGGTGTTTCTTTTGTATATTTGTATTGTGTAAAAAAATAAGCCCTGCTAACCAAATTTAGCAGGGCTTATTGTAAAAGGTATTTGATATTATAGTCTGTCCTCGGGGATGTACGAGTTTACAATTGATGTGGGGACTATCTCGATGTAGTCGTGGTTCATCTGCGAGTTGGGAATATCGTCAACTTTCTTGATGCGTATCCAATGCTCGCCCTCGAAGCGCATTGTTGTGATAATCTTGCGGATGGCGTTGCTGTAGCTGCGCGCGGTCTTTTTGCCGTCGCCGCTCTGCCACTGTGATGTGAAGCTGTTTCCGGCCTTCATATATCCGTGGTTGCGCATTACGCGGTCGTTCTCTTCGTTCTCGTTATCGTCGGCAACGTCGGCTTTGTAACCGATACGTGCGTCGGTGGCACCGATTCTAAGGTCAACGGGGATACCGCATATTTTGTTGTCAACGTAGAATTGTGTGATTGAACGCATACCGTTGGCTGTGTAACCTACACGAAGCTCGTATGTACCTGCGGGTACGGGGGGCAGTTTGTAGGCAAAGTCGTATTTACCAATTGCCAAGAACTCGTCGCCCAGATAGTTACATCCCCAAGTGTAGGGGCTTGTGTAGAATACGTGTGTGTCGCCGTTGAGAATCTTAAGGTTCTTGGCGTATCCATCGGGAATCTCGTACTCGCCGTGTCCGCACAATGTGCCGGCGTTGGGCCACGGTGCGTAGCGTACGTTGTTTGTTGTGAGCTCGGGCAGGAGTGTTCCAAAGTCGAAGCGCATTCTCTCGTTTAGTACGTTACCGTGCATCTCCTCCTCATTATATATAAGGATTTTGTTAATGGGATGTATGGTTCCGTTGAGCGAGTTTCCGCTAAAGTCGGCATAAAGGTCGTTGAGCTCGTTAAACTCGGTGAGGCGGTATATCTTTATGTCAAGATGGTAGCGCATATCCATATTGCCGGGGATTGTGCGGCGCGAGGGGTTAATCCAAATGTTCGACGACTTCTCTTTGTCGCTGTTGCTGAGCGGCATAAGCACTTTGAGGAGTTTGTTGTACATTGTGCCGAAGTAGTCGTAACGGTCCATATTGTCCATAAATGCAATGTCCTGCTTGAAGTCTTTGTTGTTGTGCATTGCATTCTCGAACATTACCAATTTGTCATATACAACCTCGCGGTCGAGGATGTGGTAGCTGATGAATTTGTTTACGGCGTTCTTGGGGCTTGTGTAGTCGTCGGCATCCTCGGTTCCGTACCATTTTTGTGCATACTCCTCAAGGTCGGCAAAGTCGTTGATGCCGCGTGAATAGAATACGCTGTCGGGCTCGGCAAAAATGGTATATTTAATGTATTTTGTGTGGGGGTAACGACCCTTTCCTGCTACATTCATATGGCACATTGCGGGGGTCAATCCGAGGTCGTAGCTGTTGTCTTTGTAGCCTTGCAGCTTATCCTCGTATTGTGTCTTTTTGATGGCCTCGTTGAAGATTGAGAAGTACTCGTATTTCTGAAGCTGGGCGCATATCATATCGGCTGCCGAGCTGATAGCGTTGTCGAGCACGTGTACAACGCCATTTTCAAGCAGTTGGTCGCCCAAAGAGATGCGTGCCTGATTGTTGATGTATATCTCGACATTCTCGTTCTCTACTCTGTACGAGATGTTTAGGTAGCGGTTGTTGTAATTTTGCGAACCAAGCACGTCCGAGCTCATCTCGGCAAGCTCGAATGCCATAGGAACAAGGTGGGTGCGTGCAAACTCTATTGCCATAGAGTCGCTGAGGTCTTCGAGGTAGGGGCTGGTGATACCTGTCCATTTGGGCTTGTCGGTGTTCTTTGTGGCATTCCAAATGCTGTCCTGCTCGAAAAGGTAGCGGTCGATGGCATCGTTTGTGGGGGCGAACATTGTGTAGTTGCCATACGTTTGCAGAATACCCATCATATTGGCCTGCTTGTAGATTTTGATTAGGCTCGAGAAATTGTCGATATTTTCATCGTTCTCGAGAAAATCGGCAATTGTCTCTTTCGTAAATGTGTAGCGATTGCCCTTGTCAATTTCTTCGCTACAGGATGTTACCATTGCAAATGCCGATGCAACTAAGGCTGCTTTGAAAATGGATTTTAGCATAATCTTATTGTTTTAGTTATTGTTTTTTTCAGTCTATTTGATGCTTTTTCTGCATAATAAAGTTAAAGTACGCAAATTTATGGAATAATTTTCTAATAATAATATTTTTAGGTCTGTTATTTTAAACTTTTTTGAAAAAAAAGTGTGTTGCGGGCTTCGTCGTCCTCTTTTTCGGTGTTGCTGTAAATTTCTTTAACAGTTTGTTGTTGCACAAGTAGCTTAATTTAACTATCTTCGCAGTCCGTTTGAAGAATTTAGCGTTTGTGAATATATTATCACTCTTTTTAATATTTTCGTTGTCTGTTGCCCAGCCTATTGATTCGGTTGTGCTTCAGAGTGTTGACATTGTTGCTCCGGTGAAGCAGGGCGATGATGTGCAGGGCGATTTTTCTTCGACCACTCTTGGGCGCGTCGCTCTTGAGCACAGGCATATTGTCTCGCTCAAGGAGCTCTCGGCTGTTGCACCCAATTTTTATCAGCCCGATTATGGTTCGCGTATGACTTCGTCGATATATGTGAGAGGGTACGGCTCGCGCATCGACCAGCCTGTGGTGGGCCTTACGGTGGATGATGCGCCGGTGATGAATAAGAATAACTACGATTTTGATTTTTTTGATATTTCGCAGGTGCAGATTATGCGCGGTGCGCAGAGCACGCTCTATGGACGAAATACAGTGGGCGGTGCCATAAATGTGCGCACGCTCTCGCCTCTGGTTTTTCAGGGGAAACGTCTCACCGTCGAGTATGGCTCGGCCGAGAATGTCAAGATAAAGGCGTCGCACTATGCTTCGTCGAGCCGCTCGTTCGGGTGGTCGGCCGGTGTGTATTACAGCCACAGTGGCGGATATTTTAATAATGTGGCGCGTGGCGAAAAGTGCGACGGAGGCGATAATCTCTCGGCAAGGGTGCGCCACACTTATCTTCCGGCCGACGGGTGGCTCATTGATAACAGCCTCTCTTTTAATTATCTAGATGAGGGAGGGTGGGGCTATCGTGCCTATGACGAGGCTTCTGCCACGCTGGCGCCCGTTGCCTATAATGACGCTTGCAGCTACCGCAGGGTGAATGTCGCCGACGGCCTTACGGTGAAGCGCTTTTTCGATACTTTTGCCCTCTCGGCAACGACGGGCTATAGTTTTACGGCCGACCGTATGCGTCTGGATAATGATTTTCTGCCATTGGAATATTTTACCCTCGGGCAGTATCAGAATGAGCATAGTCTGACGCAGGAGATTGTGCTAAAATCTACCGATGAAAAGGCGATAAATTGGCTTGTCGGGGCTTTTGCTTTCTATAAAAATATCGACCTTGATGCACCCGTACTTTTCAAGCAGTATGGCATCGAGAATCTTATCCTTAAGAATGCAAATGACAATTTCTTTCATCTTGCAGGGCCCGACTATCATTTGGAGTTTCGCGACAGCTCGTTCCCCATTGAGGATAAATTTACGCTACCCACTTTCGGGACGGCTCTTTATGGACAGATGGGGTGGAGCATCGGACGTTTTTTGCTTGCGGCGGGGCTGCGCCTCGACTATGAGCGCTCGTCGATGCGTTACAACAGCTACGCGCAGGTGCACTATAAGTATCGTCGCAGCGAGAGCGATTATCGCACGCTCGTAACCACTTTCAAAGGGCGCGAGAGTATGGATGCTCTTGAGCTTCTGCCGCGTTTCTCGGTTACTTATTCGCATAATTACGGAAAAATTTACGCCACGCTGAGCAAGGGTTTTAAGGCGGGGGGGTACAATACACAGCTTTTCTCGGATATTCTGCAAAAGAAACTCACCGACGATATTCTGAACAATAAGGCCGAGACGGACGCCTCGGCCACCCTCTATCGTCCCGAGACTAATTGGACCTGCGAGCTTGGAACGCACTTTTCGCCCTTTGCCGATGGTCGTTTGTCGCTCTCGGCGGCGCTTTTTTACATCGACTGCCGCGACCAGCAGCTGACGGTCTTTCCCAAAGGGCTCTCGACGGGGCGTATGATGTCAAATGCCGGCCGCTCGCACAGCTGCGGCGGCGAATTTGCGGTGCGCTATTCGCTTGGACGAGTGGTGCTCGACGCCTCGTACGGCTGCGCATACACCGAATTTGACCGCTACACGAGCGGCGACGACGACTATTCGGGCAACTCTCTGCCCTTTGCACCGCGCGAGACGGTGGCGGCCAATATTGCGTACAGTATCCCCGTGTCGCGTGAGCTTGCCAATTTCCTCGTTCTTAACGTAGGGTACAACGGCGTCGGACGCATTTATTGGAACGAGGCCAACAGCCTCGCACAGTCGTACTATGGTCTGTGGTCGGCCTCGCTGACGTGGGAAAAGGGCCATTTTGGAGCCTCGCTCTGGGGTAAAAATATTCTGAACGAACGGTATAACACATTCTATTTTAAATCAATAGGCAATAACTTTTTTGCGCAGGGTAAGCCCCGACAAATTGGACTTTCTTTGCATATAAACCTTTAATAAATAATAACTTATGAAAAAATTTCTCTTTTTACCTCTGTTTGCGGCCTTGATGCTGCTGTCGGCTTGTTCGAGCGACGATGATGATAACACTGCTTTGGTGCCCTCTGTTACCGAGGCTGCTTACAAGGGCGACCTTACACTCGGCGGTGCAGCGCTCTCGACAAAATGCTCTTTCCTCTACAACGAGGCATCGAAAAGTTGCGACCTTACCATCGAGGGGCTTAAATTCGCGCCCACAATGCCCTCGGTTGATATTTGCATAAAGGGTGTTCCCTGCAAAATAGAGGGTGATAAGATGGTGTTTGCCTCGGCCGCGCCCATTGTGCCCTTTGTAACAATTATGGGACAGACAATGCCTTACGAGGATTATACCATCGAGAGCATCGAGGGTTACGCAACGGCAACAGATATTTCGCTCACGGCCTCAATGGAGATGGGCACGTTGACATTTAGCGGAAAATATACCGATGAAGAGGAGGAAAATGGCTCGGCCTCGGGTGCTTATACAGGCTCGATGACGGTGCTTGCAACGGGCGCCGAGGAGCCTTTTGTTTGCGAGGCTCTTAACTGCGACGTTCAGATTGCCGACGATGAAAAAAGCCTCGACCTTATAATCTACGGCGCACGCTTCGCGCAGAATATGCCCGTTACTGTTGACATTAAACTGCAAGCTATTCCTTGCGTCGCCAATGATGGTGGCGTGGAGTTTGAGTGCACCGAGACAATGATTCCTTTGGTGCGTATGGGCGAGGATTTTGTGCCTATGGAGGCATTCGCGTTCAGCCGCATCGCGGGTGTTTGTGCCGACGGTGCGCTGGCATTTGGCGCAAGTATGACTCGCGGCGAATTTATGTTCGAGGGCGCCCTCGAATAAATAATTGGGTCGCCGCTCGCTTTTGTGCTCCAAAAAATGCTTTTTATAGCCTCGGGGCTGTGGCTAAAAAAGACAAATAAAAGTATTTCGCTTCAAATGTTGGAGTGAAATACTTTTTTGTATATTTTTGTCTTACGACGAAAAAATATGTAAAATGTGCTGTGCTAAACTCGGCAGATGACTTTTGTGGCGAGCCTCGCATCGCGGTTGCTGCGCAGTATCTTATTTTAATAAATAATACCGATGAAAAGGAGAATAATGCTTTGGGCAGTTGCGCTTTTTCTGCCCCTTCTGTTGGTGGCGCAGGATAATGACAAAAGAATAAAGGTTGCCTGTGTGGGCAACAGTGTAACGTATGGCTACGGGCATAAAAATCCGTCTGAGACATCTTACCCCACGCGCTTGCAGCAGATGCTGGGCCCCGGGTACGAGGTGCGCAATTTCGGACACTCGGGTGCGACGCTTCTGAGTAAGGGCCATCGTCCTTACATCAATCTGCCCGAGTATAAGGCGGCGCTCGATTTTCGGCCCGATATTGTCATTATTCATTTGGGACTGAACGACACCGACCCGCGCAATTGGCCCAACTACCGCGATGAATTTTGGGGCGACTATACAGCCATCATCGACCAATTTCGCAGTGCGCACCCCGCAGGCAATCCCAAGATAATCGTCTGCCGAATGTCGCCCATATTCCATTGGCACCGACGCTTCAAGAGTGGCACACGCGATTGGTATTGGCAGATTCAGGACGAGATAAGCAATATTGCTCAGAGCAGCGATATTGAGATTATTGACTTTAGCCGCTACCTTTACAGCCGCCCCGACCTTATGCCCGATGCGCTACACCCCAATGCCGAGGGCGCCGAGATTCTTGCGCGTCAGGCCTACGCGGCAATCACCGACGACTGCGGCGGGCTGTCGTTGCCGGCAATATACAGCGATAATATGGTGGTTCAGCGGGGCCGTCCCTTTGTGGTGTGCGGAACGGCTGATGCGGGCAGTCGCGTGGTTGTGAAATTAGACCGACAAAAGAGGGTGGCCGAGGCGCTCGACGATGGCAGCTGGCGCGTCGAGTTTGCACCCCTTGAGGCCGACGGAAAGAGCCACAAAATGGTGGTCGAGTGCGACAAAGAGAAAAAGGAGTTTAAAAATATTGCCGTGGGCGAGGTGTGGCTGTGCTCGGGGCAGTCGAATATGGCCTTTATGGTAAAGGAGAGCTCACACGTCGAGCAGAGCCTCGCCAACGTGGACGGGAAGGATATTCGTCTCTATAATATGCGGCCGCGCGTGATAACAGACAACGTCGAGTGGGACAGCATAGACCTTGTGCGCCTCGGCCGACACGACTACTATCTGCCCACTGAGTGGCAGATGCAGAGCGCGACGAACGTGCCCGACTTTTCGGCCGTGGCCTACCATTTTGGAGCAATGCTTGCCGACTCGTTGGGTGTGCCCGTGGGGCTCATCTGCAATGCGGTGGGCGGTGCACCGGCCGAGGCCTTCATCGACCGTAAGACTTTGGAGTTTCACCCCGTGCTTGTGGATATTCTCTACAATTGGCGCGGCAATGATATGATTCAGGATTGGTGCCGCGGACGTGCCGGCAAGAATATTGCAAAAAGCACTAATCCGCAGCAACGCCACCCCTATGAGCCTTGTTATCTGTACGAGGCGGGAATTGCGCCCATCGTCTCTTTTCCCATAAAGGGTGTTATTTGGTATCAGGGCGAGTCGAATGCGCATAATGTCGAGCTTCACGAGACTATTTTCACCACTTTGGTCGATAGCTGGCGTCGTGCGTGGGACAATGAGCAGATGCCCTTCTATTTCGTGCAGCTATCGAGCATCAACCGCCCCTCGTGGCCGCACTTCCGCGATTCGCAGCGTCGTCTGGCCGAGGCTATTCCCTACTGCGACTTTGCCGTGTCGAGCGACAAAGGGCATCCGACCGACGTTCATCCGAAGGAGAAAGCACCCATCGGAGAGCGCCTCGCACGCCTTGCTCTGGGGGCAACATATAATATGCCGCACGTCGTACAGCACGGCCCCACGCCCGTGAGCGCAAGGGTGGTGGGCGGCCGCACAATTATTGAAATGAGCAGCGCCGAGGGGCTGTGCACAAGCGACGCACGGCCCGTGCGCGGGCTGGAGACGGCCGATGCGGTGGGCTCTTTTGTAGCGGTACCCGACGATAAAATCGCCATCGAGGGCAACAAGATAATAATTGACCGGCAGGCCGCTCGCGTGCGCTACGCTTGGCAGCCTTATACAACGGCCAATCTTGTGAACGGCGAGGGGCTCCCGACAAGCACATTCGAGATTAAGGTAACAAACGAGTAATATTTGAGTAACAATAAAAAAGTAACAAAAATGAGACTACGACAGATTTTTGCAGCAATGGCACTATGCGCCTTTATGCTGCCTATGAGTGCGCAGGTAAAAGCAAAGTGGGGAAACACCGATACTCGTTACCCCGTCGAGGCAGGCGCACAGATTAAGACCTCGGGAGTAAGCAGCACGGCTGCGTGGCGCGGCGAGAGAGTTAATTTCCAGCTTCTTGTGAGCAACGCAGGCGAGGATGCACAGGTAACATACTCGTTCGGCGACCTTAAATGCGGCAAGAGCATTATCCCCGCATCGAATGTTGTCGGAGGATTTGTGCAGCCCGTAATCACCGACCGCTTCACAGGTTGCGGACACCACGCAGTGGATGCCTACGGCGAGAATCTATCGGCCGACCGCATCACTGACGAGGATACCACACTGCTGGCGGCAAATACCTCTCGCGGATTGTGGCTCACGGTCGAGGTACCCCGCGACATTAAGCCCGGAACATACACGGGCAGTGTAACAGTGGCAGCCAACGGAAAGACAATAAAGAACAGTTACAGCGTCAAGGTGCTCGGTCGCACACTGCCCGCACCAAAAGATTGGCGTTTCCACCTCGACTTTTGGCAGAATCCCTACGCCGTGGCGCGCGTGCACAACGTCGAGCCGTGGTCGGACAAGCACTTCGAGCTTCTGCGCCCCTATATGCTGAAATTGGCAGCCGGCGGACAGAAGGTCATCACAGCCACCCTGACGCACAAGCCGTGGAACGGACAGACATTCGACCCCTTCGGCAGTATGGTAACGTGGGTGCGCAAGGCCGACGGCAGCTGGTGGTACGACTTTACCGTGTTCGACCGTTGGGTGGAGTTTATGATGGATTGCGGCATCGACAAGGAAATTACCTGCTTCTCGATGATTCCGTGGCGTCTGGCCTTCCGCTACTACGACCAAGCCACCGACAGCCACAAGGAGATGAAATGCGCTCCGGGCGAGCAGGCTTACAGCGAATTTTGGGGCGGAATGTTGAAGGCTTTTGCGGCGCACCTTAAGGAAAAAGGATGGTTCGAAAAGACCTTTATCTCGATGGACGAGCGCAGCCTCCAGCAGATGCAGGCAGCCATAAAGGTAATTAAGGAGTATGCCCCCGGTATGAAAATCTCGATGGCAGGAAACTATCACCCCGAGATTGAGGCCGATATTACCGACTACTGCCTTGATATTGAGGCTTATAAGGCCTATACTCCCGAGCTTCTTGCACGCCGTCGTGCCGAGGGTAAGATAAGCACCTATTATACCTGCTGTTCGGCCGAGTATCCCAATGTGTTTACATTCACTGCCCCCGCCGACGCCGAGTTTATCGCCCTTGAGGCTCTTGCAAAAGACCTCGACGGCTATCTGCGTTGGGCTTACAACAGCTGGACAGAGGATGCCGAGAAAGACTCGCGCTTTACTTCGTGGCCCGCGGGCGACACATACATTGTCTATCCCTTCAGCATAAGCTCGGTGCGTTGGGAGCGTATGGTGCAGGGTATCCAGCAATTCGAGAAATATAAGATTCTTTACGACGAGGCCAAAGAGAAGGGCAACAAGGCTCGTGTGGCCAAGCTCGAAAAGCTGCTGAAGAGCATCGACCTTAAAAAAATATCGACCGAGAGTGCAAAAATGGTCAACGGCTTCCGTAGCGGCCTGAATAATATGTAATTCAGTGTCAATGATATAAGGAATCGACCGCGGCTCTTATGGGTGGCGGCCGATTCTTTTTTATATTAAGATGTTTTTCTATTTTCTCTATTTTATTAAATTTGCAACATAATATGGCGAAATAGCGGACGTCGAAAAGAGATTTTTTACTCCATTTTACTCCGCGCTGATGTGTATGTGCCCTACTGACAATAAAATAGAAAAGAATATGATGATAAAAAGAGTGCTTTTTTCGATGCTGCTGATGCTTCTATGGGGTGTTGGAATTTCATCGGCACGCGAGTATAAGGTGAGTGAAATTCCGCTTGTGCATCTGAGCGACCGCACGCGTTACGTAAGCAATCCCGATAATATACTCTCGACGGCGGTTGTTGCGCAGATGGACAGCATTCTCTATGCGCTTGAACAAAAAACGGGCATACAGACGCTTGTGGTTGTGGTAACAGGTATCGAGGGTGGCGACTGCTTCGACTTTGCCCATCGCTTGGGACAAGAGAATGGCGTGGGCGAGAAGGGGCGCAACACCGGCCTTGTGGTGCTTCTATCTACCGACGAGCGCTGCGTGCAGTTTGCCACGGGCTACGGCCTCGAAGGGGTGCTGCCCGATGCACTCTGTAAGCGTGTGCAGACACAGTATATGGTCGGGCATCTGGGACGCGACGATTGGGACAAGGGAATGCTCGAAGGCATAAAGGCCGTGGCTGCAATTTTGGACGGCTCGATGGAGGCGCTGCCCGAGGAAGAGGACGACAGTGGGCTGTTAATATTTTTCTTTGGAGCCATTATGCTGCTGGGAATAGTCATTGTGGCCTACGGTATTTATCTTATGGGACGTTGCCCAAAATGCAAGAAGAGTAATCTAAAATGTGTTGGCAGGCAGCTTGTGGGCCGCTCGAACGGCTATATTATACATAATGTTACCTATCGTTGCTGCAACTGCGGACATACTTTTGTGCGCAAGCAGAGCAGCGTCGATCCCAATTATCGCGGCCCCCGCGGCGGTGGCGGCATAATAGGTGGCGGAGGCTTCGGTGCCTCGGGTGGCGGTGGCTTCCGAGGGGGTAGCTTCGGCGGTGGCAGCTTCGGAGGCGGTGGCGCAGGCTCGCGCTTCTGAGACTATTTTTGTGTGATTATAAATTTAAATTTTTACTATAATGAAAAAGTCAACAATTATTATTATCGTAGTCGCCGTTGTTGCGATTATATGGGCTGTAACATCTTACAACGCTCTTGTGAAAATGGACGAGGGTGTGGGCACAGCGTGGAGTAATGTCGAGAATCAGTATCAGCGTCGTGCCGACCTTATCCCCAATCTCGTAAATACGGTTAAGGGGTACGCTGCGCACGAGAAGGAGACGCTGGACGCTGTTGTCTCGGCTCGCACCCGTGCCACGCAAATGACGGTGAGCGCCGACGACCTTACCCCCGAGAAATTACAGGCCTATCAGAAGGCACAGGGCGAGGTGGGCGCAGCGCTGGGACGTCTGCTGGCAATTACCGAGAATTATCCCGACCTCAAGGCCAATCAGAATTTCCTTGAACTTCAGGCGCAGTTAGAGGGCACCGAGAATCGCATAAGCGTCGAGCGCCGTAACTTTAACGAGGCTGCAAAGGAGTATAATACAGCCATCCGCACGTTCCCCCGCAACCTTTTGGCCGGAATGTTCGGATTCGAGAAGCGTCCCTATTTCGAGGCCGAGGAGGGTGCTTCAAGGGCTCCCGAGGTTCAATTTTAAAAAAAATCGAACAATATATATAATACAATATTCTATGGATATAACATCAACAATAAAATATATCGGGGTGCACGATGGTGATATTGACCTTTTCGAGGGTCAATATAAGGTACCCGAGGGAGTGTCGTATAACTCGTACGTGATATTCGACGAGAAAATAGCAATTATGGACACTGCCGACGCACGCAAGGGCGAGGAGTGGTGGAACAATCTTATGGACGCCCTCGGCGGACGCACCCCCGACTACCTTGTGGTGCAGCATATGGAGCCCGACCACTCGTCGCTTATAGCCGAGGTAATGGAATATTTTCCCTCGCTCAAGGTGGTTGCATCGGCTATTGCCATTAAGATGATGCCGCAATTCTTTGCCGAGCCCGATTTTTCATCGCGCACCGTTGCGGTTAAAGAGGGCGACACGCTCAATCTGGGCAGCCGCGAGCTCACCTTTGTGGCGGCGCCTATGGTGCATTGGCCCGAGGTAATTGTGTCGTACGACAGCAAGGAACGCGTACTGTTCTCGGCCGATGCTTTCGGAAAATTCGGTGCCGCCACACTCGACGAGGCGTGGGACGATGAGGCTCGCCGCTATTTTCTGAACATAGTCGGAAAGTACGGCCCGCAGGTGCAGACGCTTCTGAAAAAGGCCTCGGCGCTCGATATTGAGATAATCTGTCCTCTGCACGGCCCCGTGCTCAAAGAGAACCTTGCCCATTATATCGGCCTCTACGATACGTGGAGCAGCTACCGCCCCGAGGCCGACGGTGTCTTTGTGGCCTACGCCTCAATATATGGCGGAACGGCTGCTGTGGCCCTGCTCATTGCCGACGAGCTGCGCGAGCAGGGAGTGAATGTAATTACCGCCGACCTTGCACGCTGCGACGCCTCGCAGGCGCTTGCCGACGCTTTTCGTATGAGCCGAATGGTGCTGTGCGCCGCATCGTACGACGCAGGTGTGTTCCCCCCGATGCAACATTTCTTGCACCATCTGAAGATGAAGAATTTCCAGAATAGGCGCGTCGCCCTTGTCGAGAATGGCTCGTGGGCGCCCACGGCAGCAAGAGTGATGCGCTCGATGCTCGACGAAATGAAGAACATCGAGATTGTCGAGCCCGTGGTAACGATAAAATCGCGTATGAAGGCCGGCGACGAGGCCGCCATTGAGGCGCTTGTAAAGAGTATGCTTTAATATCCTCCACCGCTGCGAAAGTCAAAAAAATGTCGGTTGCCTTTTTGAGTGGCAACCGACATTTTTATTTGCCCTTATCCCGCTTTTCTTCGCGCCGAATATACAACAAAAAGGCAGTTACAAATTTTGTAACTGCCTTTTTGTTGTGGAGCATACGAGACTCGAACTCGTCACCTCTTGACTGCCAGTCAAACGCTCTAGCCAGATGAGCTAATGCCCCTAACGATTATTTTCGTTGCAAATGTAGTACATATTTTTTAAAAACATATAATTGAAAGGCTCTTTTTTTGATAAAAGGAAGATAAAAAATGTTTTTTATTCCGCATCCGACCTTTAAAACAGCCTACTGCTCCCATTTTTCTTTCATTATAATGCCCGCTGCCACCTTTCCAGCCTACTCCTTAATGGCAACGTGTAATTGAGAAGAAAAATGCAAGGTCGCAGCAGCTTGACCGACCAAGCACCTATTGGCAATTTCTTTTGCCTCGAATACAAAGCAGGGATACAACCAAAATAACAGGGAAGACAGATGCCGCAAGAATACCGCTCTGAATATCATTTCCGGACGATTTTGTGCAGAGCCCTACAAGGGACGGGCCCAATGTTCCGCCCATATCTCCGGCCAAAGCAAGCAGTGCAAAAAGCGCAGTACCGCCTCCGGGAATCCGAGCCGACGTAAGACTGATAGAGCCGGGCCACATAATACCCACCGCCAAGCCACTAATCATACTGCCCACAAAGCTGACGAGCGGAATCGAAGATAACGATGCAATCAAATAGGCAGCAAAGCACAGAACGCCCGATGCTTTCATATAGGATAGAAGATTCAAATTCTGACCTTTTTTCCCATACCATAGTCGCCCAAGCCCCATACAGAAAGCAAAGCTACAAGGCCCTGCAAGGTCGCCGATAGCCTTGTCAACACCCAAAGATGCCTCGGCAAAGGCCGACGTCCATTGTGCCATAGAACTCTCCGAAGCCCCCGCAGCTACCATCAGAAGCAGAAAAAGCCAGAATATCGGCTTTTTGAGCAGCCGACTCATACTCAGCCCCTCGGCGTCTTGGACAATAGGCTCGATGGGGCAGGTTGCAAAATTTATAATGTTATATAGTGGAATCAGCGCCCACAGACAAGCCAAAATGCGCCAATTTTCCAGCCCGACAACCGTAAAGAAAAGCGTAGAACCCACAATCACCCCAACAGCTCCCCAGCAATAGAATGAATGAAGCAGGCTCATCATACTCTCCTTATCGGGGAAAGGACAAGCCTCAATGATAGGGCTGCAAAGAACCTCGATAAGGCCGCTTCCGACAGCATATACACTTACGCAGATTAGAATCCCCACCATCGGATTGTGAAAAAACTCCGGCAAGAATGCAATGCCGGCAAGTCCCACCGCCGATGTTATTGCCGATACAATGATACTTCGGCGGTAGTTTATATTCTTGAATTTGGCGCACAAAAGGTCGGTAACCAATTGGACAATGTAGAAAACGGCAGGGATAAGCGCCATATCGGCTATTGGAATCTCATACTCTCGATGAAAAGCCATAAACAGAAGCGGAGTGAAATTTGCCACAATGGCCTGTGTTACAAAGCCCAAGTAACAGGCTAATTTGGTCTTTCTATAATCTTTCGTATTTTTCATTTGTCTGCCATTGGTGTCTGTCTGCTAAGGCTAAAATAGAAAAAGGCGAGCGGAGATAAAACAAGCTCACCTGTTTTTTATCCCGAGCCGCAACCTATCTTCGCGCATTAGCGCAAAGATAATAAAAGTTTCTAATTGTCTCTTCTAAATATTGAGTATTCACACTCCTTTTTTGCATAATCACTATGCACAATGATGCTTCGCTGTTTAAAGTCCGACACCCATTGCTTGCCGTTCCATATAGCAATATGCCCAAACTTACGCTTGCCAATCGGCTGAAAAACAACAATGTCGCCAACCATCATTTCTTCCTTTTTATCTATTTCTTTGAATCCTAAGATTGGAAGCAAATATTTATAATGCCAAGCGTTACCGCCTTGATAGAGTGGTATTCCTCCTGCCATCATTGCTTTTCGCACGTACATTGCACAAAGTCCCACGGATTTTTCCGAGGCATTTTCAGTGGCGTATCTTGCTGCCTCCTCGGCATTCCAATCGCAATGACGCAAATATAGCACGAGGCTTGCAGAGGCAGCAATTAGTGCAACAATGAGCAAGAGTATTCCTTTTATAATCCTTTTCATCTGCTCTATTGCAAATAATCAATGGGGTTTAAATAGAACATCTTTTGCCAACCGAGCGGAGCATCGTCAATTCGCCACGGGTAGGGAATGAGCGTTCCTATTCCATAATGCAGATGCGCAGGGGTAGTGGACGCATTGCCCGTGTTGCCCACTGTGCCAATCTCGGTGTCTTGCGTAACAAACGAAAATGCCGAGGTCTTTATCTCGTCCAGATGCGCATAATAATGCAATCTCCATTTTGGCCCAAGCGTTACAACAAATTTACCACCTTTGCCATATTCGGCAGTAAAAAGCACAATCCCCCACGTGGCCGAATGTACGCTTGTGCCTCGTTTGGCAAACACGTCAACTCCCTTGTGTACAATGGATGTTCCCCAACCCTCGTACCAAAATGTCTCGTGATTGTAACTGTTGCTGTCTGCACCAACGACAGGCATTCTCAGATTCTGGGGTATAAGAAATCCTACCAAGATGATTGATAGGATTCCTATAATGGTTATTATAATCCATTTTTTCATGGAGTGTTCTTTTTCGTAAAGATAGCACGTGTAACCAACTGAGCTAAAAGCTGTTGCAAGCAATATATCTACCTGTTAATTAACTCTCGAAATATCTATCGGTAAACATCCGGTAAACATTTCTTCAATGCAAATTTATCGTTTTTGCTCTTATCCTGTAACTATAGACAGCGATAAATTACTGCGCGGCTGAATCTTTTTTAAGCGTTTCGACTTACCGTATATCGTGGTATTTTACAGCTCGGCTGACACTTAAAATTCAAAGGTGGGTAATCTGCGACGTCCTATAAAGTTCTTAAGAAAAAAGCCAACTTACTGCTGTGGTAGGTTGGCTTTTACTGTTATGTTTGTTGTGGTATGTTCTTATTGCATTACAATCTTAATGCCCTTTCCTGCAATGTTTACAACGGCAATCTCACCCATTGCAAGTTCGGTGCTTATGATAGCATTACCGTTTGTGATTGTAGCATTGCCAACAGCAACACCGCTTGTGGTATAAACAACAACCTCAGCACCCTCTTTGCCACCGCAGATGTTTATTGTACCATTGTTGCAAGTGATAAGCACAGGCATTGCCTCAACCTCGATGATGCTGTTCTCCTCTGAACTACCACTTACAGCAATCCAACAGAGCGTTGCTGTGGCTATTTCAGAGTTCAAGTATCCCGATTTTGTTGCGTATGCTGTGATATTATATGTTGCAGACAAGTCTATTCTGCTACCATTGAATGAGTCAACATCGCTACATTTTATTGTTGTACGAATTTCAGAACCATCAGTTTCCGATGCAATGTCAAGACCGCTATTATTGTAAGTGATTAAAGGTGTAGCACACTTCTTTACTTCTTCATCGGGTGTTTCTGTTGTACCCTCTTCGCGTATATCCCAAAAGTTTTTCCAAGTATCAGCGGCTTGATATGTAGCCAATGTTCCTTTGGGAACGTAAACTATCATATTCATATATTGTTTATTTGTAAAATTATTACTGCCGACAGTAGGTGGAGTTTCGCCTAATAGGCGAATGCTTGCAAGACTATCGCAAGCACTGAACGCATAGTTTCCTATGCGTGTCACGCTGTTGCCAATTGTTACAGATTTTAATGTTTTATTTTCACAGAACGGAGAATATCCATAATTACGTCCTGTTTCATATTGAATATTACGACCTAAATAAAGACTTTCCAATGGGCAATCATAGAACAAGCTTTTATTATAAGAATTATATCCAAAATTATATCCCAACGAAAGAGTTGTTTCTCCATCTTCTATGCGTAGGTCTTTTAAAGAAGTACAATTATTGTATTTGCAACCAGTTATTACTCAATATTTTGCAAGTAATAAGTCAGAAATATGGTCATAACCTTTAAGGGTGCATTCTAAAAGGTGAAGATTTAACTTTTTTATTGTTTCTTAACGTTATAAGCGTGTCAACAAAGGGCTTTTCTTCTCTTTTCAGTGCTATTTGCAGTTTGATGTTTCCATCATTCCACGTTTTCGGCACAAAGGTACGACAATTTCCAAGAACGGCAAAGGCACACTTCTATCAATCGATTATTTTGGAGGGAGTGAAATCTGCCGCTTGCCAAATTTATCTCTGTCGAAAACAATAAGCCTCTGAAAGATTTGAGAATAGTTTGAATGATAGGTTATAAAGTTAAGACCCTTTTATTTATGCTGTTCTTTGTTTCTACTATTTCGTCAGTCGTTTATCTCCGTTGCCGGATGCAGGTTCAAGCCAAGCCGATGACTAGGAAAAGGTTTTGGAGCTGTTTACTCTCCAAGGGAGGAAGAAACTGCTCCAAACGACTTGTCGTGTGACCTTTTCTTATTCAAATGAGGATTGGCTA
>JAFQVS010000059.1 GCA_017407905.1 Bacteroidaceae bacterium
CGCAAAAACCGCTCCTCTTTTTGTAATAAAGAGGAGCTCCCGCGAGGGTGAGGAGTTAAAATAACCGCAAACAACATTATTTATAAACATCATCGAAATCCTCAGACGCTGCGCGCCAGCTCCTCTTTGTCGAAAGAGGAGCCGTAATAACGCTTTTTTAAACTCGCGCAAAAACCGCTCCTCTTTTTTTGTAATAAAGAGGAGCTCCCGAGAGGGTGAGGAGTTAAAATAACAAATTTATTCTTGTTCACAGTAAATTTCTACTGTGTCGTTACATTCCCATTTTCTTTATAAGGTCGTTGCGACCTAAGCGTTTGAGGGTGTCGCGCAGACGGCGGCGCTCCTCGGGCTTGTACCAGAAGAAGAACATCCGCTGGGCCTCTTTGTCGCGCATTGTGCGTGCACAGAAGACTTTCTCGCCCGTCTCGGGGTTAATGCCTGTGTAGTACATCTCGGTGGCCATTGTCATTGGTGTGGGGGTAAAGTCTTGTACCTGCTCAAGATGGAAATTCAGGCGGCGCGTCTCGGCGGCAAGCTCGGCCATACTCTCAAGGGTGCTGCCGGGGTGGCTGCTGATAACGTAGGGGATAATCTGCTGGTGCAGATTGTGGGCACTGTTTATGCGGTCGAAAAGGCGCTTAAAGTCGTGAAACAGTGTAAATGAGGGCTTGCGCATCAGACGTAGCACGCTCTGCGAGGTGTGCTCGGGGGCCACTTTCAGACGGCCGCTTACGTGATTCTTTATTAGCTCCTCGGTATATTGTGCCGAGGCTTCGTCGATGGCCTTGTCGCCGCTCTTGTGAAGCAGCATATCGTAGCGCACGCCGCTGCCGATGAAGCTCTTTTTTATCTGCGGCAGGGCATCTACCTTACGATAGAGCTCGATGAGGGGCTTATGGTCGATATTGAGGTTGGGGCATACTTTGGGCTGTATGCACGAGGGGCGCGAGCATTTTGCGCAGGCTGCGCTGTTGCGTCCGCGCATCATATACATATTGGCCGAGGGGCCTCCGAGGTCGCTCAGGTAGCCTTTAAAATCGGGTAGCTTGGCAATCTCTTTTACCTCGCGCAGGATGCTCGCCTCGCTGCGGTTGGCCACGAACTTTCCCTGATGGGCCGATATTGTACAGAATGCGCATCCGCCGAAGCAGCCTCGGTGTATGTTAACCGAGAATTTTATCATATCATAGGCGGGAATGCGCTTGCCGTTGTATTTGGGGTGGGGCAGGCGTGTGTAGGGGAGGTCGAAACTGCGGTCGAGCTGCTCGGTGGTCATTGTGGCAAAGGGCGGGTTTATGACAATTGCCCCTTCGGCGCAGGGCTGAATGAGGCGGCAGGCGTTTACGCGGTTCGACTCTTTCTCTATGGCGAGGAAATTGGCTGCCTGCTTCTCTTTGCTCTTTGTGCACTCCTCGTGCGAGTGCAGCAGACGGTCGCCATCGCCCGCGGTGATGCTCTTGACAAGGTGTCCCGTCTGCGGAATGTGGGCGGTTATCTCGCGGGCACGCTGCGCGGTCATATATTCGGCGCCGTCGGCCGATAGCTCTCTTTGCATTGCCTCTGTGATGGCAAGGATGGGTTGCTCGCCCATACCATAGACCAAAATATCGGCCTTGCTATCGACGAGGATGCTCTTTCTGAGGCTATCCTGCCAATAGTCGTAGTGGGTGAAGCGGCGCATCGAGGCCTCGATGCCTCCTATGAGCACGGGGGTGTCGGGGAAGAGGCTCTTCAGGGCGTTTGAATAGACGATGGTGGCATACTCGGGGCGCATACTGTGCTTGCCGTCGGGCGAGTAGGCATCCTCGCTGCGGAAGCGTTTGGCGGCGGTGTATTTATTGACCATCGAGTCCATACAGCCGGCCGATATTCCGAAGAAGAGGCGCGGACGTCCCATCTTCTTAAAGTCGCGCAGGTCGTCGTGCCAATTGGGCTGGGGGACGATGGCTACTCGCAGCCCCTCGGCTTCGAGCAGGCGTCCGATGACTGCGGCTCCGAACGAGGGGTGATCGACGTAGGCGTCGCCACTGAATATGACGACGTCCATCTGCTCCCAACCGCGCATCTGTGCCTCTTTGCGTGTGGTGGGCAGCCAATCGGTGATTTTTCTCCGGGCCATTATTCCTGAGGGTTTGCGGGCTCGTCCTGAGGCTGTTGTGCCAGCCAACTGTTGTAGCACTCTATGAGGTTGCTCAGCCCGAGGGACTTCATATTGTCGTCGTATAGCACAAGGGCCAGCTGCAACAGGGCTTTGCTGTCATCTTCTTGTGAGGCGATGAGTGAGCGCACTGTGCAGCGCAGTTTTTCGAGTGCCTCTTCATCGACAATGCCCATACTGCCCGTTATACGCTCAAAGAGCGAGTATCGTTGTATGGTGCACAACTGCTCTGTGCTTATCTCTATGGTTCTTGTTCCCGATGCGTTTGCGTTTATTTTCATATTATTATCTCTTTTTGTTATTCCATTGTTATTGTGCGGTGGCCGTCGGTACTCTCTTCGATGGTTACTTTTACCGTCTCCTCGGGCAGGAGCTCTTCGATGAGCTCGGGCCACTCTATGAAGCAGTAGGCGTTGCCGTAGAGGTACTCCTCGTAGCCCATATTATAGACCTCGGCAATGCTTTTAATGCGGTAAAAATCGAAATGGTAGATGGTGTCGCCCGCGGCACTTTCGTACTCGTTGACTATGGCAAAGGTGGGCGAGTTTATTGCATCCTCGACCCCCATTGCCTCGCACAGGGCTTTTATGAATGTGGTCTTTCCGGCGCCCATACTGCCGTAGAAGGCGAATATGCGGCGTCCCTGCATCGCTGCAATAAATTGTGCGGCAGCCTGCGGGTAAAAGTCGAGGTTCTCTATGTTTATTGTGTGTCGGTTCATTGTCGGTGATTATTTTTTTGGTCGTAGGGTTATAAACGGCACGAGCATCTCTTCGAGTGATATTCCGCCGTGCTGAAAGGTATCCTTGTAGTACGATACGTAGTGGTTATAGTTGTTGGGGTAGGCGAAAAAGTCGTCGCCCGTGGCAAAAATGTAGCCTGTGCTTACGTTGGGTGCGGGCAGCATTGCTTTTGCGGGCTCTTTTACCTCGAACACCTCTTTGGGGTTGTAATTGAGTGTCTTGCCCAATTTGTAGCGCAGATTGGTGTTTGTGTTTTTGTCGCCTATCACTTTTATGGGGTTGTTTACCTGCACGCTGCCGTGGTCGGTGGTGATAATGACGGTGTAGTCGCTCTCGGCGAGGTAGCGGAAAAGGCGCGTTACGGCCGAGTGGCGTATCCACGAGTGGGTGATTGAGCGGTAGGCTGCCTCGTTCGAGGCAAGCTCGCGCACCATCATCGACTCGGTGCGTGCGTGCGAGAGCATATCAATGAAGTTCATCACAAGCACGTTGAGGCTGTTGCCTTGCAGATTGTTTATCGTGTCGATGTATTTATCGGCCGAGGTGGAGTTTATCACTTTGTTGTACGAGAATGTGTCGCGCCGACGGTAGCGGGCTATCTG
This sequence comes from Bacteroidaceae bacterium, assembly GCA_017407905.1. Taxonomy (GTDB): domain Bacteria; phylum Bacteroidota; class Bacteroidia; order Bacteroidales; family Bacteroidaceae; genus HGM04593. Next base: position 3,504 of record JAFQVS010000059.1, read on the forward strand.
TGTCTCGATGAGCATTTTCTCGTTCAGGTTCTTGCCCTCGTCCTCCTCTTCATCGACCCAAAGGTCGGGGTACATACTCTTTATTTGCGCGGGCATAAGGCCCGAGAATATTGCGTTGCGGGCATACTGTGTGGCTGTGGGCAGGATGCTTGTGTAGAGCTCGTCCTCGATTGAAAAGTCGGCGCCAATCTCGCTTGCAAGCACGCGCCATTGGTCGTAGCGGAAATTGTCAATGACGATGAGAAAAACCTTCTCGCCGCGGTCGATGAGCGGAAAAACGCGCTCGCGGAAAAGGTCGTGGCTCATCATAGGGCGGGCGCTACGCTCGCCGCCTATCCATTTTAGATAGTTCTTCTTGACGAAGCGGGCGAACATATTGTTGGCCTCCTCGCGCTGCGAGGCCAGCATCTCGCGCATACTGTTGTCGGTGTTTTCGAGCTCAAATTCCCAATAGACGAGCTTGCGGTGGACGTCCATCCAATCTTCTATGGTGAGCGAGTCGGATATTTGCATCCCTAATTTTCCGAAATTCTGTTGATAGGCGCTGTTGGTCTTTTCGGTTACAATCTCGCGTCGGTGGATGTTTTTCTTCAGTGCCAAAAGTATTTGGCTGGGGTTGACGGGCTTTATTAGGTAGTCGGCTATCTTGGAGCCTATTGCTTGCTCCATAATATCCTCCTCTTCGCTCTTTGTTACCATCACGACGGGGGTGGCAGGCAGAATCTCTTTTATCTGCACGAGTGTTTCGAGACCGCTCAGTCCCGGCATATTCTCGTCGAGCAGCACAAGGTCGAAGGCCTCGTCGCGGCACGCTTCGATGGCGTCGAGGCCGTTGCTTACGCTCTTTACCTCGTAGCCTTTTGATTGCAGAAATATTATGTGGGCGCTCAGAAATTCTATCTCGTCGTCAGCCCAAAGTAGTCGGTAGGCCATAGTCGTTTTTTTTGTTTTTTGCCCCGTGGCGGGGCGGATGGGTTAATTACTCGCCTTCGTCGTTGCTGCTTGTCGATTCTTCGGTCTGCTCGTCGGCCTGCTCGTCGTCGGGGCGCGGGGGAGCCTCGCTCAGTGGCTCGTCGAGTGTGTAGCCGTCAATCTCGGGCTCGGGAATTGTGAGCAGATTCTCTTGGTAGAATCTCGTGTAGTCGTCAAAGGTATAGTAATTTAATAACAATTCTAAATTGGATTTTGAAATTACAAGGGCGTTTATGCCGCTCAGAAGGGCCGACATTTCGGCGTTGCCATAGAGACGCTTCTGATAGACAAAGGCCTCGTCGAAACTCAAAAATTCTTTTACTTCGAGCAGGGTAATCTGTGCCTGACGGTTAAACTCCATTGTGAAATTTCGCACCATATAGCGGGCAAAATTGTATCGTGCAATCTCGAACAAAAGGCGCTTTTCGTCGAGCGAGTCATTGGCAAAGGCAAGCACAAAATAGTAGGGCTCGGCACGCTCGGCACTGAACTGTGGCACGCTGTCGGTGTCGCCCTTTATCGTGCCGTCCAAACGACGCTCCCATATTGAGGTGGATATTCCGCTGCGCAGCAGGCGACCCTCTTTGATGCCTGTCCCAATCTGGGTGGCGATGCTCGAAACGCTGTCTGAGGGGAAGCGCTTTAGAAGCTCTTCGAGGGCTGCGAGTGCCTCTTCCTGCCGTCCCGAGTAGAGCTTGGCAAGCGCATCGACGAACATAAAGCGCGAGCGGTGGGCGCCGTCGGGGTATTTGTGTGCGGCATATTCGTTGTTGGTTATTACCTTGTCGTAGTCGGCGGCGGTGTATAGTGAGTAGGTCTCGACGTAGAGCGAGTCCTCTTTGTGGCGCTTTGTGGCCACGCTCTCGAAAAAGTCGGGCTCTTGTATGCGCTTGGTGAAGCTGCTGTCGGGGTATTGTGCCACGAGCAGATTCTTGTATAGCTCGGCCTTGTCGGGCTGCTCCCAACGCGAGGCGCACAGGAACAGATGATAATAGGCCTCGGATAGTCGGCTGTATTGCGGATATTCGTTTATCAGACGCTCCCAATGGCTTATTGCCAACTGCTTGTCGCCCAATTTGCCCTCGAAGATAATGGCTGCCTCGAAGAGGGCGTTGCTTAGGCTGTCGTGCATCAGCTGAAGCTGCTCGTCGGTGCGCGGAATTTGCTGCAACCAATATTCGCGTGTGGTGGGGTCGGTCGATAGTGTGTCGGCGAGGGCCTCGTCGATTATTGCCGCCGAGTCTGTCTGTACGCTGTCGCCCGCAAGCGCTGTGTCGAGGCCCGAGGCTGTGCTGTCCTGTGCGATGCTGTCGCCGACAGCGGTGGTTGTTATATTCTCGCGGCTCAGACGCCAAAAGTCCTTCAGCTTGCGGTCGCCCCACGTCTTTTTGAAATTGTTTATTCCGCCCGATACCAACTGCTTATTGTAGAAGTACCATTTTGTGTCGCCTAAATTGGGGCCTGTGTTCATATTGGCGGCGGTGCTTGCGCTTTCGAGCTCGCTGCTCTGCTGTTGCTCTTTGCGCTGCTGCTTCTCGATATATTCTTGCAGCTCCTTCTCGAATTCGGCCTGCTCGATTTTTTTGTCAATCTCGGCGGCGAGGCTCTTTTCGTCCAGAAGGGCCCAGCCGAGAAGCTCGCTGCTACGCTCGATAATGTCGGTGTGCGGAGCAAGCTCGCCCGATATTTCGGAGCGCCTTTTGTATGTCTCTAACGTGTCGTTATCTTGCTTTAAAATTCCGAGCGCCTCTTTGTAGTTGCTGCCCGATTTTGAGAATCGTTGCTGTTGCCAATAGATGTGCGCCAGCGACAGATGCAGCATCCCTTTGCCGTAGCCCGAATTTTGTCCCTTGACAAGGCCTGTCTCGTAGGCGCGGGTGGCTTGCAGGGTGTCCGACGTGTTCAGATGCACATTGCCCAACGCATAATAGAGCTGCGAGAGGTACTCTTTATTCTTGTCCGACTTTATCATCCTTTGAATCTTGCGGATAATCTTTTTTGTATCCTTGCTGCGCATCGTCTCGGTCTGACGTATGCGGGCGTTAATTTCGAGTTCGTACGGGGGGCTCTGCGATATTACTTTCGAGTAGCTGCGGTAGGCTGCCTCGTTGTTGCCCGTGAGCTGGTAGAGCTGCCCCATAAGATAGTATTCGCGGGCGCGCTCGACGGGCTCGGTGCCTTTGCGTCGTACGGCCTGCTCAAGGTGGGGCAGTGCCTCCTCGAAGCGTCCCTGACGTATGAGCACATTGGCGTTTGCGCGGGCCAGCGTGCGGACGAGCGACGATGGCAGGCTGTCGCGCTTTATGCGCGTGATAAGCTCCTCGGCCTCGTATAGCCAATCGAGCTGTGCGTAGCACTGTGCAAGGCCTATGCGCGCGGCGGCAAGCACTTTGGGGTCGTTCTCGTAGAGGCGGCTGATGTAGATGTATGTTCCGGCAGCCTCGGTAAACTCGCCCTTTTGGAATTGTGCGTCGGCCATCATCATCCACGCGCGCCACAGAAAGGGGTTAAACTCGCGCTGCGCATAGAAGCGTTTTTTCTTCTCGGTGAGTTTCTTGCCCGCTTCGCGGCGCGGTTTACGCTTTATGGAGTGGTTCTTTATGGCTTTTTGCGACTTTTCGATGGCCTTGTCGTAGTCGCTCTTGCCAATCTCTTTTGTCTCTTTGTTGCTTATGATGAGCAGGGGCAGCTGTTCGAGAAAATTATCTTTGTGCCCGTCAATCTGTGCGTCGAGCCCCTTTTTGAATGCCACATTGCCGTTGTAGAATGTGTTGTAACGTGCGAAAAAAGCGTGGTACATACGCGTCTGAGCCGTATTTTTCTTACGGCTGGCGCATCCGCTTGCAACTACAAGCACGAGCAAGAATATTGTATATTGTAAGAGTTTTTTCACAGTGGCATTTTATATCAATATAATAACTGAAAAAAGTCTGTTTTATTGTGTGGCGCTGAGCATTCTCCTTAAGCCTCGGCACAGGGCGTATATTGCAACGCTGCACAGCACGATGGTTGCGCCCGAGGGGATATTGGCAATGTACGACAGATAAAGCCCCAAGAGCGACGCGCCGAACCCTATGGGTACGGCCCAAAGGATAATGGTAAGGTAGCTGCGCGCAAAGAGCATCGCTGTCATCACAGGCACGGTGAGCATCGAGATTACAAGCACGACGCCCACCAAACGCAGCGTCGCAACAATTGTTACGGCCGTCAGCGCCATCATAATGCACTCGACGAGCACGACGGGCACCCCGCGCGAGGCTGCAAATTCGCGGTCGAAGGCCACCGATACTATCGCCCTGTGCATAAAAAACAGCACCGCCGCCGACAGCAGGGCCACAAGCGACAGTATCATAATATCGGTCGAGCTGACAGTCAGAATATTGCCGAAAAGATAGGTCGATAGCTGCGAGGAGTATCCCGGAGTGAGGAAACTGAAGATTATTCCCAACGACATTCCCACAATCCAAAAGAGCGCAATAGCCGAATCCTCGCGCACGCGACGGTCGCGCCCCATCCACTCTACTCCAAGCGCCGAGGCCACGGCAAAAAGCATCGCCGATGCAATGGGGCTCACCCCGAGGAACATCCCGAGGCCCACGCCGCCAAAGGCTGCGTGCGTAACCCCTCCGCTGATAAAAACCAAGCGGCGCGTAACGACGTACGTGCCGGTGATTGCACAAGCGATGCTTGCAAGCAACGAGCCTAAAAGGGCATTTTGGAAAAAATCGTAAGCAAGAATCTCCATAGCTGTTTATTGCAGCATAAGCAGAATTTCGTCCTTAATTTGTAGGGGCAGGGCGATGCGGCGCGTCTGCAAGCATTTTACCCACTCGTCAACCTCGCTCTCTTTCATTGTGTAGAGTATCTGACGAAACTCCTCGGCCTCGTCGTCGGTGTAATCGGCCTCGTCTCGCTCTTTGAAGCGGTCGAGCTCTTCATCGTCGAAATAGAGACTGCTCCTGTCGTAACCCTTGTCGCACACAGCGTGCCGCCCGCAGCAGACGCCGTCGGGCGTGTCGTGGTGATGGTCGTGGTGGTCGGCAATGGGGCCTCTTAACTTATTGAACAGAAAATAAGTAACTATAATAAGTGTAAAAAATGCTATCAGTAACGCTGTCTCGGTCATACTCTTCGTTTTTTTTACGCCTGCGGCATTGCTTGCGCCCGCGCGATATTTATTGCGCGAATTTATAAAATAAATTCTACACTGAGAAACTGTTTCGCCATTATTTCTCCTTCTTGATTCTCCGCAGCCTTTGCCTTGCGGCTTAAATTCCTATTTTTGTAACCGTTTCTATTATTTTGCTTGCAGTGTGCTTGTTTGACAATTTGTAAAGATTTTAAAATGATAGAGGCGTCCTCGGGGCGAAAATCTTGTTTTTTCGTTTAATTTTTTAGCAAAAAACAAGAATAATAAATAAAATGTTGTATATTCGCAAGCGTATCGACCGCCTAAAAAGTGGGTCGGTGTTTGACAAAATGATAATAAAGTACTAATAATAAACGATAAAAGACAATGGATAAATTCAGTTACGGATTAGGAATGGGAATAGGGCAGAATCTGCTCTCTATGGGAGTGAGCAACATTAACGTCGATGATTTTGTGGGTGCGCTCAAGGCTGTGCTCGCGGGCACAAAGACCGAACTTACACACTCCGAGGCTCAAAAGGTGGTGAGCGAGCATTTTCAGAAACTATCCGAGCAGGCATACGCCAAGATAAAAGAGGCGGGCGAGGCTTTCCTTGCACAGAATGCCACAAAAGAGGGCGTCGTAACACTGCCCAGCGGCCTTCAGTATCAGGTACTTACCGAGGGTACGGGCAAGCAACCCACAGCCTCGGACCGAGTGCAGTGCCACTACGAGGGCACACTGATTGACGGCACGGTGTTCGACAGCTCGATAAAGCGCGGCGAGCCCGCCGTGTTCGGCGTTACACAGGTAATTGCAGGATGGGTCGAGGCTCTGCAACTGATGAAAGAGGGTGCAAAATGGCGTCTCTACATTCCTTATCAGATGGCTTACGGCGAGCACGGCGCAGGCGAGATGATTCCTCCATACAGCGCGCTTATCTTCGACGTAGAGCTTATAAAAGTCCTTTAAAAAGAGCGCAAAATGAAAAAGCCGACAATAATAATTGCAGGCGCGGCACTGCTGCTGGCATCCTGTACGTCGCAGGGCGGCGGCAGCGTCTCTCTGTCCGACGGTAGCGATTCAATATCTTATGCCGTGGGAATGTATATGGCGCAGGATATTCAGCAGGTGGTGTTCGAGCAGCTGAAGGTCGATAAGGAGCACGTCGATGAGTTTATTCGCGGCATACGCGCCGCCTATCCCGCGGGCAACAGCAGCAAAGAGCTTGCTTACGCCTACGGACAATACATAGGCGCGCAATCCGAGTTAATGCTCTCTCGTGCACAGAAAATGCTCTACGGCAGCGACACCACAAAAAGCATCGACCGCAGGCTCTTCATAGAGGCAATAGTGGCGTGCGTCGAGGGCAACGAGGATGCAATGAGCGTGCACGACGCCGTGTCGCACTACAATCGCTTTAAATACCGCGACGCAAGCGAGCAATTTATGGTCGATAATGCCAAGCGCGCGGGGGTTGTTACGCTGCCCGACGGCCTGCAATATAAGATAGACACCGCGGGTAGCGGCTCGCCCGCAGCGCCCGAGGACACCGTCTGCTGCATATACAAAGGAACCTTTGTCAACGGTCGCTCCTTTGACAGCTCGCGCGGTCTTATCAAAAAAATGACACCCGTGAGCCTCGTCTCGGGCCTCGGTAAGGCACTCACAATACTGCCCAAAGGCACAAAAGCAAAAGTATATGTGCCGTGGCAATTGGGCTACGGAGCCGAGGGAAACTCGTACGTCGAGCCTTACAGCACTCTTGTCTATGACATTGAGATTGTTGATATTATAAGAAAAAAATAACCGAAAAAACAATAATTACACTCAACATTATGAAAAACAATATAGAATGTAAAGTCGATAATCTCGACCTTAAGATTCTGGGCATAATCTCAAAGGATGCAAGAATCCCGTTCCGCAATGTGGCCGAGATGTGCGGCGTCTCGCGTGCAGCCATTCACCTGCGCGTACAGCACCTTATTGATATGGGAATAGTCTCGGGCTCGTGCTACGAGATTGACTTTAAGCGCTTGGGCTACAAGACCTGCACATATATAGGAATACGTCTCGAAAAGGGCTCGATGTACAAAGAGGCGGTTGAGCATCTGCGCGATATTCCCGAGATTGTCGAGTGCTCGTTCACGACGGGCCCCTACTCAATCCTCGCAAAAATGTATGCACAGGATAATGAGCAGCTTATGGAGCTTTTGAACAACAGAATACAGAGTATCCCCGGCGTTGTCAGCACCGAGACTATGATTGTGCTCGACAGCAGCATAAAGAGGAATCTGCCAATGGTATAACAGATAATTATGGAACAGTTCAATCTTGGAAAAGAGTACAAGGAACTGCACCGACGCTATCCTATTTGCGGACAACTGCCCATAATAGGAATAACAGCGAATTTCAATGATGGGAACGCTTGCCTTGCCGAGGCCTATTATGCCTCTATCCTTGAAGCAGGGGGCGTTCCCTTGCTTATCCCCCCTTACGCGGGGCGCGAGGCACTCATTGAGACGCTGCGCACGGTCGATGCGGTGCTCTTGTCGGGCGGGGCAGACATTGACCCGCGTTATATGGGGCAAAGGTCCGACTACACGCTGTTGCACACCATAAACCCCAAACGCGACGAACAGGAACTTATGCTTACGCTATTGGCCGACGACCGCCGGCTGCCCATTCTTGGTATCTGCCGAGGCATACAGACGCTTGCGGCGGCGCTGGGCGGCGAGGTTCATCAGGATATTTATGCGGCGCTGGGCGATGGGCTGCTCAATCACGACCAAAGCGAGGAGCGTGGCGTGGCCACGCACTCGGTGCTGCTCGCAGAGGATAGTCGTCTGCGGGCAATATTCGGGTGCGATACGTTGGCGGTGAACACCTTCCACCATCAGGCAGTGTCGCGGGTGCCGCAGGGCTTCCGCATTGTGGCGCGTGCCACCGACGGAGTGATAGAGGCAATGGAGGCCACAGACTGCCGCTCCATAATAGGCGTTCAGTGGCACCCCGAGAGCTTTATCCTAAAGGATGGCAATCGCTGTATGATGCCTCTGTTCAATTGGATAGTCGATGAGGCTCGCCTCTATCGCAGGGCAAAGGAGCTGCACCGCAGGATAATAACGCTCGACTCGCATTGCGACACTCCTATGACATTTGCCGACGGATACAATATGCAGGAGCGAGGCAACGCCCTTGTCGATATTCACAAGATGGATGAGGGAGGGGTGGATGCCGTAACAATGGTGGCCTATCTTAAGCAGGAGGCTCGCGACGCTCACTCGCTTGCCGCTGCCACGGCAAAGGCCGATGCTCTGCTTGATGCAATAGCCGAAAAGGTGGCTCATTGCGGCCCCTGCGTTGCGCTCGCCTCGTCGCCCGAGGAGCTCGGGCTGCTCAAGAGCCGCGGTGTACGCGCTGTGATGCGCGGCATAGAGAATGGTTACGCCATCGGACGCGATATTTCAAATATCGAGCGCTACCGTCGTATGGGCGTCGTTTATATCACGCTGTGTCATAATGGCGACAATGATATTTGCGACTCGGCCCGAGGCTGCGGCGAGAATGGAGGTCTCAGCTCCTTTGGGCGCGACGTTGTGCGCGAGATGAACCGCGTGGGAATGATGATTGACCTCTCGCACGCCGCCGAGACGACCTTTTATCAGACACTCGAACTGAGCACACAGCCCGTCGTCTGTTCGCACTCGTCGTGCAGGGCGCTGTGCAACCATCCGCGCAATCTCACCGACGAGCAGATGCGTGCGCTTGCCGCAAAGGGTGGCGTGGTGCAGATAACAATGTACAAGGGCTTTCTTGTGGATGAGGGCGAGGCTACGCTCGACGATTTTATGCGTCATCTGCTGCACGCCGTGGCGGTGGCCGGGATAGAGCACGTGGGCATTGGCAGCGATTTTGACGGCGACGGCACCATTGTTGGCTGTGCCGATGCTTCGGCGATGCGCAACGTGACGCGCGAGCTTCTGCGTGCGGGCTTCTCGGACGAGGATATTCAGAAAATCTGGGGTGGCAATTGGCTGCGTGTGATGCGTTGCGTGCAGGGCTGATTTTGGCTTAGTAGCAAAAAGGTGTGGTCGAGATAATTCTATTTATCACCCTCTCGGAATATTTCTGCGGCTATTCTCTCTTTCGCGTTATACTTTAGGACTTACTTTTTTTTAAAAAAAGTAAGCAAAAAAAACTGCACCTAAAGAAATTGTCGCTGGGCCTCCTTTGCTCGTGAGGCAACGATGCGCTCACTCGGTCGGAGGCTTGCTTGTCATTTCGGTTTACGATTGTTTTAAGGGTGCTGCGGAATTATAATCGACAATGCTTGCTGCAATAGTCGCGCGAAAGTGCAGGCGCAGCTTGCAGCGCGCGGGATGCGAATGGCAAGCATTGTCAACGCCGGGCGGTTAAACATACCTCGCACTTTTTCCTTAAAACAATCGAACCTGCATTGAATTTCTTTTTTATGGTGCAATAAGTTAAAAGTTACCTTTTGTGCTTATTATATGCTGCTGTTCTTGAAAATTAGAAATAGATTATTGTTTATAGTAAATTTCTACCGAACCGTGATTTTAATCTATACAATCATCCCCAAAGAGCGGTTAACTGCTCTTTGGGGATGATTCTCTTTTTGTCGAGCGCAGGGGATTATCGTATGATAACTTTCTTGCCCTCTACTACATAAATTCCGGCGGGAAGCTGCACTCTTGTGGTGCCCTCGGCGGCCTCTATCGTGCGCACCTTGCGACCATCGACGGCGTAAATGTCAACACTCTGTGCCTTCAGCAGCGAGATTGTCAGCTGCTTGCCACCGCTGATGCCAATTGTGGCAGCCTCGGTGGAAATGCCTGTTGTCAGGCCGAAGCGAGCCTCAAGATTGTCGATGCGCAGCTCGGTGTTCTCCTCGTCGATGGCAAGGATGTTTGTGAATTTAATTGAGCGCTGCTCCTCGGGAATAATCTCGCTTACGTTCAGACTGAGCTTGGCAATTGCGTCGCCCTCGTAGAATGTGTCGTTGTTGGGCATATAAGCTACTATGCGGTAGCTCTGCTCATCGGTCTGGTTGAAGAGGAAGGATGCGTCGGCGGTGCTCTCGCCTGTTACTGCCTCGACGAGCGTTGCGCCCACGGGCAGCTCAATGTCCATCTGAATGGCTTTGTAGCCGCTGCCTCCGAGGGTGGTGAGGCTCACGGGAAGCTCGGCATTCTCGCCTATGGGCGCCTCGATGCTCTCGGTCGAGAGTAGTGCGCCCGCTACGGGGGTGTTAAAGTAGTAGAGCGACGATACTGCATCGGCGGCGGCTACCTGCGAGGCGGTGAGCAGTGCATCGTCGTCGTTGATGCTGCCGCTCTCGTCAATATCGGCCTTGACAGCGTTGAAGGCTGCGTCGCTCTTCCCGGCAAGATGGCTCACTGTCAGTGCAACGTCGTGTACAGTCAATTGGTTATTGCAATCGACGTCGCCCAATAGGGTGTAGAGTATGTCGGTAATATCTACGTTGTCGAGGTTCGCGAGGATGTAATCGTGGCGCTCGCGCATCCACTGCTGCATACGGTCGATGCTTGCGTCGTAGCCGAGGCCGTCGCCCCAAACGTAGTAGTTATTCTCGAACGATGATTTTGCGAAATTGTAGTAGTCGTCCATAAACTCTATGAGCTCGTTTATGTATCCCTTTTGTGCAAACTCCTTCCACACTTTCAGATAGTGGCGCTTAAACTCCTCGTTGTTCATAAGGTCTTGGAAGAATCGGTATCCTGCCTTGCTGTACATATTCATTGATAGTACACTTTGGGTGGCGGATGCTGTGCAATATGAGCTTGTGCTCTCGTAGCCGAACGCCCAATCGAAGTCCCACAATGGGCCGAAGACTATTTTGGAGTCGGGGTTTGTGCAGTCCTCGCGCCACAGATAGGTGCTCTTGGGGTGGCCAATCTCTTGGTTCATTACAAGGTCGTTGGCGAGCATAAAGCGTGCGGCAGCGTCAAGGTCGAGCATATCGCTAATCCTCCCGTTGTTGTAAAGCGAGGTCTCGAAGCGGTTAAAGTCGCCTTGAATGTTGAAGAATTTCTGCATAGCCTCCCCCTCTTCAAGCTCGGTAAGGTCGGGCTCTTTTATATTGACGGGCAGGCGGTAACTGTCCGATTTAAATTTAAATGCCTCGTCGTAGTAGTCGTCGAGTTCGAGCATATAGCCTGTGCCGAGGTCTTCGTCAATATCGACGCTGTTGTTGGCAAAGCCAACCTTTTCGGTGAACATATAACTACCCATATATTGGCCGTTCAAATATACCTCGACGGGGATTATGTGGTTGGTGTAGGGGGCCTCGGTCAGTTGTCCCACTTTCATCGCAATGGCGTTGGCCATAAGCGAGCCGCGCTGATAGTTGGCCAGCAGTACCCAGCTTTTTCCGTTTGTCAGTCCGAAGGGTTTTTTCTTTTTGTCGAATTTCAGACGGTAGGGCTTTTTGGGGTACCCCCACGTCGAGTTTCCGCGACCTTTTATCTGTACGCTGTCCTCAAAATCTTCGTAAACGCCGTAGCCTGTGATGCGGAAATTGGCCTTGCGGTAGTACTCTTTGCTTGTTATCGAGTATCCGCCATCGACGTCAATGTCGATGCGGGGAACGGCATTGGCGCGGTCGGTGAGCCACTCAATATCGACGGTGTATATTCGTCCGAAGGGTATTTTTACTCTCTTATAGACTGCATCCTCGACCTTTGTGGGCTCGTCGCTGCCGGGCGTTACCTCGAAGAGACGAAATTCGGCAAATACCATATGGTTGTTGTGATACTCGCTGCTCGTCTGTTCTAATTTAAGGTATTTGTACTCGGCGCCGAGGTCTATTGTGGGCGAGGTAAACTCGGCTCCTGCGGGGTCGATGGGCAGGCCGTCGGCGGTGCTGTATTGTGCCACGGGTGTCCAATTCTCATTATCGTTGCAGGCGTAGAGCGCAAGCCCCGTGGGGTTGTAGTTGCCTGTTGTGCGTGTCATATAGTAGAATTTCAGCTGTCGAACGGCCTTGTCGAGCTCAATGGTTATATAGGGGAGCACCGAGGCGTCGTACGAGGCTCCATAGACGCTGTGGAAGACTGTGGCGGGGTCTTTGTCGAGCATATTGGCAAGCTCGTCGCCCACCTCCGAGGGCTTGTTTGTATAGAGCATATCGGCTCTGAGGGGAATCTCTTCGACGCTCTCCTCGCCGTAGTCCCACACCTCGTCCTTGACTTTTATGTTCTGTATGATATTGTATCCGGGGTAGGTGGCAACGTAGTTTATGGGGCCGTCGAAGCGGGTGCGTGTCTCTTTGCTTATTTGTAGTGTCGTGTCGATGTAGGCGATGGCGCGCTCGTCGCTCAGATTGAAGCTGGCTGTCAGGCTCTTGCCTATTGCGTTGAGTGCAAAGCGGATGGTGTCGCTTATTGTGTCGGCTATTGCGTCGATGTTAAGGTTGGCGTTATACTTGTTGTTGAATTTGTAGGTCGAGAGGGTGGGCAGCTGTGGCACTGTCGATGAACAGCTGTCGTAGGCGGCTGCGGGATACTCTATTATTGTGCCGTCGCTCAGTGGAATGTACAGGGTGCCATCTTGTTGGTAGCTGTCGCCACTCATAAATGAGCGTTGATAGGCGTCGATGCCTCCGTTCTTAAGATAGACAAAGCAGATGCTGTCGCTAAATACGTCAACGGGTTGCAGCTTGACGTTGCCATCGGGGGTGCCGCCGCCCGGGTTGTTATTGTCGTCGCCACCGCCGCCGACTGTGCCGCCGCCCTCTTCGGCAGTGCCGTCATATTGTACTCCCGTGGGGGTTATTACAATCTCTTCGGGGGCTATTCTTTCGTTGCGCGATACTAATGTGAGTGCAAAGGTGCTAAGCGGCGTTGCGAATTGTATGTCGATATAAACATAGTCCTCGGGGGTGATTGTGGCATATTTCCACGCCGAGTGGTAGTAGGTGTCCCAGATGCCGTCGGCAATGTAGGCGAGCGCTCCCTCGCTTCTTTCGAGCGAGTTTGTAGTTATTTTCTCTATGGGGTATTTTTGTACGTTGTACTTGCGGTCATATACGGTGAGCTCGGCAATGGCAACCATAGGAAAGCCATTGAAACTCTGGTTGGTGTTGTTCTTAAGGATTGTGATGCGCACGCCCTCGACCGGTTTTTCAAATGTGTAGTAGGGCGAATCCCAATAGTATTGATTTATAATGGAATTGTTTGTGAGCCCGCTTGTTACCTTTATGGGGAATTCGTCGTATCCTGCCGATTGGGCATTTGCAGTTATTGCAACTGTGAATAGTGCAATTAGGATTGTTAATAATTTTTTCATAATATTGGGAATTTTAATTTTACGTCGCTGGTTGCTGTTATTATAAATGCTTTTGCATTTATATATTTTGGCAAATATAAATAATCTTTTTTTATGTAGCTTGCAATGGGCCGATATTTTTGTATGTTTTTTTGAATAGGGATACCGGGGCGGCAAATTCTGCGGCCTGTGATAATTGGGGGAGTGAAAAAATGCTTATCGGACGAGTGGCAGACGTACTGTGAAGCGCGCCCCTTGTGTGCCGATGCTCTCGGCGGCGATGAGGCCGCCGTGATTACTCACAATCTGGCGGCACACGGCCAGCCCAATGCCCTCGCCATCTTTTTTTGTCGTGAAGAATGGGGTGAAAAGATTCTCGCCCGCCTCGGCCGAAAAGCCGCCGCCGTTGTCCTCGACCGAGGCGATGAACCAGCGTCCGTCGTCGCCGACGGTGGCTGTTACCACGATGCTTGTGGCCCCGGTGTCGATGGCGTTTTTGAGCAGATTGATAAATACCTGCTCCATCTGCGGGCGGTCGATGCTTACCTCCCTTGTGCCGCAGTTAATGTTGAATTGCAGGCCCTCTTGTGTGGCGAAAATCTCTTTTACGCCTTGAATAAACTCCTCGATGCTTATTGTTTGTACTTTGGGTGCGGGGGTGCCCGAAAGACGACGGTATCTTTGTACGAATTGCATAAGTCCGTTGGCGCGGCGGTTTATTGTCGTGAGGGCAAGATGGGCCTCTTGGTCGCTTAGCTTCGGCTCGCTCCCCTGTGCGAGGCTCTCGGTGAGTGTCGAGGATAGTGATATTATGGGGGTCAGGGAATTCATTATCTCGTGGGTGAGCACGCGGATAAGGCGCTGTTGGGCGTTTATCTCGCTCTGCTTCAGGATGGTTGCCACGCTTTGCAGGCTGTATAGCTTGTAGCATATTCCGCTCACAAAGATGTGTGTGAGCGAGGCTGCGTATTGCCGCTCTTCACCGTCGGGCAGGGTGAAGGATATTAGGCTGTCGCTGCCTTTGCGTAGCTCTTTCAGACGCTCGGGCAGTGTGGGGTGCAGTGCCGAGAGGCTCTCTAACCTCTCGAAGCGGAAGCCGCAGAGCCTCTCTATGGCGGCGCGGTTCATCCAGCGTACGCGGCCGCCGCTGTCGGTGGCAATCAGTATGGAATCGACCTTCGAGAGTAGGGCGTCGTAAAAGTGTGTCTCGCCCTCGTGTCGCCGCTCGCTCTGACGAAACTCGTGAATGACTGCGTTTATCTCCTCGGCCAATTCTCGCTCCTCGCCCGTGAGCTTCTCGGTGTTGTATTGCAGGCTATAATCGCGCATACGCACCGAGTGCAGCATCTGCCGCAGTCGGCGGATGCTCTTGTTGTAGAATATATTTTGCCAAAATCCCATCAGATGCCGTGTTTGTCTATTTTGCGATAAAGTGCGTAGCGTGTGATTCCTAAAAGCTCGGCGGCCATTGACATATTGCCGTTGCTCTGTTCGAGAGCGCGGCGTATGGCGGTGCGTTCGAGCTCCTCTAAATTTAATGTTGCTTGCGTCGGCGGGGTGTGCCCGGGGGCGCCGGAAAGGAAAGGGGCGCCCGGGTCAATCACTCGTCGCTCTATTGCGTGCTGAAGCTCGCGCACGTTGCCGGGGAAGGGGTAGCTGCGCAGCTGTCTCTGTTCCTCGGGCGAGAGGAGGGGTGCTTCGGTGTTGTATTTTTGGGCATATTTTGTCAGAAAATGTTGCGCAAGCAGCAGAATGTCGTCGCCGCGCTCGCGCAGTGGCGGCAGATGAAGCTCAATGGTGTTCAGACGGTAGAGTAAATCCTCGCGGAATGTGCCCTCGGCGACCCTCTCGCGCAGATTGGCGTTTGTGGCGGCTACGATGCGCAGGTCAATCTTGTGCCTCTTTGTCGAGCCTATGCGCGAGGCTTCGCGCTTCTCAATCACTGTCAGTAATTTTTGTTGCATCGCAAGCGACAGATTGCCAATCTCGTCTAAAAACAGTGTGCCGCCGTCGGCCTCCTCTATGCGGCCTGTTTTTGTCTGCGAGGCTCCCGTAAAGGCCCCTTTCTCGTGTCCGAAAAGCTCGCTCTCGAACAGTGCTTCGGGGATGCAGCCGAGGTCAATCGAGGCGAGCGGCTTGTTGCTGCGCGCCGAGAGACGGTGAATCTCGTGGGCAACGACATCTTTTCCCGTGCCATTCTCGCCCGTGATTAGGATATTTGCGTCGGTGGGGGCTATGCGTGCGATGCGGCTCTTGAGCTCGATTATCTGCGGCGACTGCCCGATGAAATTCTCTTCGTCGTCTGTGCGCGTGTGCCGCTGCTGTTGCTCCAAGCGGCTGCGCTTTAAATCGACAGCCGCGTGGATGGTGTCGAGCATCTTTTTATTCTCCCACGGCTTGGGGATAAAATCCACGGCCCCGGCTTTTATGGCGCGTACCGTCTTTTCGGTGTTTACGTATGCGGTCATAAAAATTACGACGCTTGTGGGGTCGTGCGCAAGGATACGCGCGAGCCACTCGTAGCCCTCTTCGCCGCTTATACTGTCGCGGCTGAAATTCATATCCAAGAGGATTACGTCGGGACGAAAATAGTCCATAAATTCTATTATACGCTCGGGGTTGCTTATGGCGCGTATGGCATCGGTCCACGGACGCAACAGCATATTGAGCGAGAGTAGAATATCTTCGTTGTCATCGACTATCAGTATTTTTCCTTTACACTCCATTATCCCTTCTTATGAAAAAATGATTTTCAAAGGTAGGCGAAATAAAATTGTGTGCAAGGGACTGCAATGGAATATTTTTCCTTGTTGCGACGTTTTTTTTCTCGTATGATTTGTGCTGTGTGCGAAAATGCACACTCTGTGTGCTTTTTCGCACTCTGCGGGAATTGTTTTTCTTGCTGTATTTGTTTGATATTTAATTGTTTATCTTTTTGGCACGCTTTTTGTGTTTATGTTTTTGGAGGCGTGTTGTGTTTATGAATTTGTGCCGAGCGCTTCTTTTGTCTCTTTTATAGTTTGATGGAATTAAGCACTCTTATAACTCTGTACATCTCATTATCTTTCAATTTAAAGTAGAATGGTACGTTTAAAATGCTTGTGGCAATGGTGTGTTCATTCTTGAAAGAGGAAGGGGACGAAATATGGTTAAAACTAAATCCCATATCTACGCCGTGCTTTAAACAATAGTTGTAAACGACTGCTTGCTCGTTTGTTTGCACTGTGTATCTTATGCACGAGCTGTCTTTTATATATGGCGGTTTTTTTATTATTGCGTTGTCGATGTTTTTGTCGTATTGACTATATATGTAGTCTCTTCTTTTTATAATTTCGTCAAGCATTGCTAATTGTCTGTATGCTATTCGAGCCTGCCACTCATAAAAACCGTGGGTGTAAAATTCGCCTTTTGTCAGGCTGATTTCTGTGTTTTCGCTTATGTGCATTTTGTTTTTTCGTCCCATTGTCAAATAGTGAAATATACGATACATATATTTCCCTTTGACCATACAATAAATGAATCCTCGTACAAGGTGCTTGATTTTATATTTTATTGTGTTCTCTTTTAATTCGCTTGTGTCAATTTTGTTTAAGGATTCTATGTCTTTGGCTACTATAAAGCCGCCTTTTGATGGCACATTAATCAGTTTCGACGAGTCGAAACTGAAGCACGAATAGTGGCCGAATGTTCCTGTCAGTTTGCCATTGATTCTTGTTCCAAGCGAGCCGGCACAATCTTCAATCAATATTGCACCTGCTTTTTGGCACTCTTTTATAATGTATTCAATGTTGCACGGAATCCCGTACTGATGGGTTGCTATTACTATGCAGTCGTTGTCGAGCGGGGGGAGTTTGTGAGTGTTGAAATCGTCTTTTGACGTTGGGGCATATATTATCTCTTTGCCGGATAATACTGCTGCTTCTTTTACAACCATACAAGTATATGCCGGAATTACAACCTTTTTTTGTTTGAGGGATTTTAACACTAAATATATAGCTCCTCGCCCCGAGGATGTAAGGAGTATATTTTCGTTCTGAAAATAGTCGCTAATTATTTTTTTTGTGAGATTTCTAAATTTGTGCTTTTTTTCACTTGTGAAAAGGGCTTTTATAAGGTCTAAAGTGTTATAATTTACTCGGACACGCGGTATCAGTGAAAAGTATTTCGACATATTTTGTTTATTTTAGAAGCTGTTTTGCTTGGTGGTCTATTCTTTAAGAATAATAGTTTGTTGGTGCAAAAATATAATTCTGAGAAGCTGTTTAAATTTATATCGTTAAGTTTTTTATAGGTCAAAAATAGGATGTTTTATTATTTTTTGTAGGGCGCGTAGCGGGCTACGTAACCGAGAAAAAGAAGAAAACAGTCATTTTTGAACATAAAAAACCACGAAA
>JAFQVS010000060.1 GCA_017407905.1 Bacteroidaceae bacterium
TGCGGAATTATAATCGACAATGCTTGCAGCAATAGTCGCGCGAAAGTGCAGGCGCAGCTTGCAGCGCGCGGGATGCGAATGGCAAGCATTGTCAACGCCCGGCGGTTAAACATACCTCGCACTTTTTCCTTAAAACAATCGAACCTACATTGAATTTCTTTTTTATGGTGCAATAAATTAAAAGTTACCTTTTGTAAGTATTATATGCAGCTGTTCTTGAAAATTAGAAATAGATTATTGATTCTTGTTCACAGTAAATTTCTACTGAGCCACGAAAAGCCGCTTAATCCCCCCCAAAAGGTCATAAAAAAAAACGGCCTTAAAGCCGTCAAAATATCAAGAAAAACTTTTACAGGCGCACCATCGGCATTACCCGACACGCACCAACCTACCTATTCCATAAGAATTTAACTCCGTAAATTCAAACGCCCCCTACTTTTTGAATGGATTTTTCCCTTTCGACAACGAGGGAATATTGGGAAGCGTCGGTATATTGGGAAGCGCCGGCAGCGAGCTGCTCATAAGCTCGACAATCTGTTTATAAATAGGTACAGGCGTGCTTGTGCCGTCCCACCCGGGCGAAGCAAGAACATTCAGCCCGCCCCCCACAATCTCGATAAACAGCTCGGCATCCATCTCAGTGGGCTCGCCATCAAAATGCACCACCCCCGCCTTTTTACGCTTAATCCTCACCCAACGACTATCGAAAGTCTTCACGTGCGAATTACTGTTAATTCTATGTCCGAAAATATTACCAAGAATTACAGGCACGTCCAGCGATGAAAAAGGCTCAAGCACCGTAACACTCAGAAGCCCGTCGAGCATCGACGCACGCGGTGCGATGTAAGCGTTATTACCATACTGCGAGGCATTTCCGCAAGCAATCAGAAAGGCTTTATAATTCTCGCTGCTATGCTCAGTCTCAACCTCATACACCTCGGGCTCGTAGTTAAGCCAATCAATCAGCATATTCTGAAAATAGCCCAGCGGCCCGCGGTTGCGCCCTTTGGCAAAACTATTACTCACAAGAGCATCGAATCCGATGCCGCAGGTACAGAAGAAAGGCTGTCCGTTAATTTTACCATAATCGACAGCAATCTTCTGCGAGGAATTTATAAATTCCACCGCCTTTTTCAGCTCCAGAGGAATACCCAGATGACGCGCCATTCCATTGCCCGAGCCGCAGGGCAGAATACCAAGAGCCGTCTCGGTGCCCGCCAGCGCACGAGCCACCTCATTTACGGTGCCGTCGCCACCAACGGCAACAACCGCATCCACCCCCTGCGCGACAGCCTCAAGAGTAAGCTCGGTTGCGTGCGCAACATATTTTGTCTCCATAATCGAAAAGTCGAAACGACGTTTATCAATATTAGAGACAATCAACTCGGGAAGCGCGCGTTTATTCTGCACTCCCGACTTTGGATTTATCAGAAACAATATGCTCTTTTTCTTACTCTTCACCGTTGCGTAAAGTATTTATCGTACAAAATTACTACTTTTTAATGATAAGCAACGTCAAAAAATCGGCAAAAATCACAAATGAGACCATTTTTATTGATTATTAGCATTATTTTATAAAATAGGTAAGATAAAAAAGAGCGACGAGGCAAAAAATTTATTATCTTCGCAGTTTGAAATAAAGTGCACAAAAAAAAAGAACAGATTGTACCTATAAAACTGTTTATTTTATCGAGCACCGAAACTTTAAAACCAATAAAAACCCACCGAAAATAAAAAATATAACCACAATATGATAAAAGACAACAACGACGATATTAGCAGCGCAATCTCGGTAATTGCCGAGGTTACCAACAGCGACAGCGACAAGATTGACAGCAACGGCAGCAACATAATCCCCATACTGCCACTGCGCAATATGTTCCTGTTCCCCTCGGCCATACTCACCGTATCCGTGGGGCGCGACAGTTCCCTGCGTCTTGTACGCAAGGCAATGAAAAACAAAGAGATAATAGGCGTATTCTGCCAACTAAAGTCGGACACCGAAGAGCCCGGCCTGCACGACCTCTTCAGCGTGGGCACAAGCGCCAAAATACTACGTGTGTTCGAGCTCCCCGACGACTCCACCACAATCGTACTGCAAGGCATCGAGCGCATACGCATCAAAGAATTGCAGCAGACGCGCCCCTACATAAAAGGCACCGTCGAGCCCCTTGCCGAGGCAATGCCCGAGGCCGAGGACACCGAGTTTAACGCCCTGCTAAGCAACGTACGCCACGACGCCGTACAGCTCTTCAATATGACCGAGCCTCACGGCGAGACCTCCCTTGCGATAAAAAACATCGACAACGACTACACACTCATAAATTTCATCTGCTCGAACATAAAATGTTCGCAGACCGAGAAATACCGTCTGCTCTCCGAGAGCAATCTTATGGAGCGCCTCTACCACCTTGGAATAATCGTATTCCAAGAGCTCGAATACGCCCGTCTGAACCATCAGATACAGCAGCGCACCCACATCGAGCTCGACCAGCAGCAAAAGGAGTACTTCCTGCAAATGCAGCTCAAGAACATACAAGAAGAGCTTGGCAACGACAGCGTTCAGAACAATGATATGAACGACCTGCGCCAAAAAGTAAAAGATAAAAAATGGAGCGAGCAGGTGCGCACCACATTCGAGAAAGAGCTTGCGAAATTAGAGCGCATAAACCCGCAGACCCCCGACTATCACGTACAGCTCAACTACCTGCAAGTATTCAGCACACTGCCGTGGGGCGAGCACACAAGCGACAATCTTGATATGAAAAACGCCCGCAAGGTACTCGACCGCGACCACTACGGCCTCGACAAGGTAAAGGAGCGCATCCTCGAACACCTTGCAGTGATAAAAATGCGCGGCGACCTAAAAGCCCCCATCATCTGCCTCTACGGCCCTCCGGGCGTGGGAAAAACCTCACTCGGAAAATCAATAGCCGAGGCCCTCAAGCGCAAATACGTGCGTATGTCGTTGGGCGGTGTACACGACGAGTCCGAAATTCGCGGCCACCGTCGCACCTACGTCGGCGCAATGCCCGGACGCATCCTCAAGAACATCATAAAAGCCGGCAGCGACAACCCCGTATTCATCCTCGACGAGATTGACAAAGTAGGCGGCGTATCCAACCACGGCGACCCCTCGTCGGCGCTGCTCGAAGTACTCGACCCCGAGCAGAACAACGCCTTCCACGACAATTTCCTCGACATCGACTACGACCTGTCAAACGTAATGTTCATAGCCACGGCCAACAACCTTGCCAGCATCCCCGCCCCCCTGCTCGACCGTATGGAGCTCATCGAGGTAAGCGGCTACCTAACCGAGGAAAAAGTCGAAATTGCCCGTCGCCATCTTGTACGTAAAGAGATGGAAGCCAACGGCATACAAGGCGAGAAAATCACCATCCGCAAAAACACCATCGAAAAAATCATCGAGGACTACACCCGCGAGTCGGGCGTACGCACGCTCGAAAAAAAGATAGGCAAGATATTCCGTCGCCTCGCCTGCCAGATAGCCACAGACGGCCATCCGAGCACAACAACCATAAAGCCCGAAGACCTGAAAGAGCTGTTGGGCCCCAAAGAGTACAGCCGCGACAAATATCAAGGCAACGACTATGCAGGCGTCGTAACAGGCCTCGCGTGGACAGCCGTAGGCGGCGAGATACTCTTCATCGAGACAAGCCTCAGCCGCGGAAAAGGCGACGGCATCACCCTCACCGGCAATTTGGGCGACGTGATGAAAGAGTCGGCAATGCTGGCCCTCGAATATATAAAATCGCACGCCACACAGATAGGCATCCCCTACGAGGTCTTTGAGCGCTGGAACATACACCTACACGTGCCCGAGGGCGCAATTCCCAAAGACGGCCCCTCGGCCGGAATAACAATGGCCACCGCCCTCGCCTCGGCCTTTACCCAGCGCAAAATAAAGCCCAACCTTGCAATGACAGGCGAAATAACCCTGCGCGGAAAAGTACTCCCCGTAGGCGGAATAAAAGAGAAAATCCTCGCAGCCAAGCGCGCCGGAATAAAAGAGATAATCCTGTGCCACGAGAACAAGCGCGACATCGAAGTAATCCCCGCCGCCTACCTCGACGGCCTCACATTCCACTACGTGCACGACATTGAAGAGGTACTCTCCATCGCCCTGCTCGACGAAAAGGTCAAAAACCCCATCGAGCTTGCTTAAGGCCCACCGCCGCACCTATTTTTTAAAGAAAATTTCATAATAAAAATACACACAAACAAAAAACAGCAGTGAAATTCGACCTACTACATACCGACAGCGGCAGCAAAGCCCGCGCAGGCATTCTGCACACCGCCCACGGCACAATAGAGACACCGATATTTATGCCCGTCGGCACCGTCGGCTCGGTAAAAGCCGTGCAGATACCCGAGCTCAAGAGCGACATAAAAGCACAGATAATACTTGGCAACACCTATCATCTGTACCTGCGCCCCGGCCTCGAAGTACTCGAAGGCGCCGGCGGCCTGCACAAATTCAACAGTTGGGATCGCCCCATCCTCACCGACAGCGGCGGCTTTCAAGTCTTCTCACTCAAAGACATACGTCGAATGAGCGAAGAAGGCGTTGAATTTCGCTCGCACATCGACGGTTCGAAGCACTTCTTCTCGCCCGAGCGTGTGATGGACATCGAGCGCAGCATAGGCGCCGACATAATAATGGCCTTCGACGAGTGCACCCCCGGAACCGCCGACTACCAATATGCCCGAAAGTCAATGGAGCTCACCCACCGCTGGTTAGACCGCTGCGTCAATCGCCTCGCACAAACCGAGCCAATGTACGGCTACGAGCAGGCCCTCTTCCCCATCGTACAAGGCTGCGTCTATCCCGAGTTGCGCCGTCAATCGGCCGAATACATCGCCTCGAAAGAGTGCGCAGGCAACGCCATCGGAGGCCTTGCCGTTGGCGAGCCCGCCGAGAAAATGTACGAAATGATTGAGGTAGTAAACGAGATACTCCCTACCGACAAGCCCCGCTACCTTATGGGCGTCGGCACCCCCGCGAACATCCTCGAAGGAATAGAGCGCGGCGTCGATATGTTCGACTGCGTAATGCCCACCCGCAACGGCCGCAACGCAATGCTCTTCACCAAGCACGGCATAATGAATATGCGCAACGAAAAGTGGAAATACGACTTTTCGCCCATCGAAGAGGATGGTGCCTCGTTTGTCGATACACAATACAGCCGCGCCTATCTGCGCCACCTATTCGTCTCGCAAGAGCTTCTGGCAATGCAGATAGCCTCGCTACACAACCTTGCCTTCTACGTATGGCTCACAGCCGAAGCGCGCAAACACATCCTCTCAGACGATTACGCTGCGTGGAAAAAAACAATGCTCCAAGAAGTTACACGACGACTATAAAAGAGACAAGCAATGAAGTGGTTAGACTACATAAAACTCAAGCGCCTCGACCGCTATATAATAGCCAAGTTTTTAGGCACATATTTCTTTGCGATAGCCCTTATCATCGCCATCATCGTAGTGTTCGACTACAACGAAAATCTCGACAAATTCGCCACCTCGAACGCCCCGATGAAAGCCATCATCCTCGACTACTATCTGAACCTTGTGCCCTACTACGCCAACACATTCAGCGCCCTGTTCGTATTCATCGCAGTGATATACTTCACCTCGAAGCTGGCCGAGACCTCCGAAATAATAGCAATGTTTGCCGCCGGCGTCAGCTTCAAGCGCCTGCTGCGTCCCTATATGATTTCGGCAGCCATAATAGCCCTGCTCACATTCGTACTGAGCGCCTACGTAATCCCCATAGGCAACAAGACCCGAATAGAGTTTGAAGTAAAGCACAAGCGGCGCGACGTAGTAGAGACCGCCCGCAACATACAATTACAGGTAGATGACAGCACAGTAGCCTATTTCGAGCGCTACGACAGCCGCACACGCACAGGCTACCGCTTCTCGCTCGACAAATTCCGCGACAAAAAACTCGTCTCGCATATGACAGCCCGCACCATCACCTATCACCCCGAGCAAAAACACAAATGGACAGCAAAAAATTGGATGATACGCGAGCTCAACAACGACAAAGAAGAGATACGCTCCGAGCTGCGCACCCCCTTAGACACAATAATAAAGATTGAGCCGGGCGACTTTCTAATCTCCGAGGGGCAGCAAGAGACAATGACCAGCCCCCAACTGAGCGAATACATCGACAAGCAAAAAGCCCGAGGACTGGCCAACATAAAACCCTTCGAGGTAGAGTATCACAAGCGCATAGCAATGTCCTTTGCCGCCTTCATCCTCACCCTCATAGGCGCCTCCCTATCCTCGAAAAAGACCAAAGGAGGAATGGGACTATCGCTCGGAATAGGGCTCGGACTGAGCTTCTCGTACATACTGTTCCAAGCAATCTCCTCGGCCTTCGCCCAGCAGATGCCCGTATTTCTGGCCGTGTGGCTGCCCAACATACTATACAGCTTCATAGCCATCTACCTATACAAAAAAGCACCCAAATAACCCCACATAGACACGAAAATGTACTTTACCGATTTTGACTTTGAAGACGAGATATTAGACGCACTCGACGCAATGCGCTTCGAGACCTGTACCCCCATACAAGAAAAAACCATTCAGCCACTTATGGACGGTCGCGACCTTATAGGCGTCGCACAGACAGGCACCGGAAAGACCGCCGCCTACCTGCTGCCCGTACTCAACGAGCTATGCCGCGGACACCATCCCGAGGAAGCCATCAACTGCGTGATAATGGCCCCCACACGCGAGCTTGCCCAACAGATAGACCGCCAACTCGAAGGCTTCACCTACTTTATGAACGTATCGAGCGTAGCCGTCTATGGCGGCAACGACGGCCAACGCTACCAACAAGAGCTACGCGGAATGTCGCGCGGCGCCGACATAATAGTAGCCACCCCCGGCCGCCTCATCAGCCACATAAATTTAGGAAACATCGACCTCTCACGCGTCTCATACTTCATCCTCGACGAAGCCGACCGTATGCTTGATATGGGCTTCTACAACGACATAATGACCATAGCCAAGCAACTACCCAAAGAGAGACAGACAATGCTCTTCTCGGCCACAATGCCACAGGAGATACGCCGTCTGGCCGACAACCTGCTCACCAACCCCGTCCACATAACCCTATCGCTGGCAAAGCCCGCCGACGGCATCAAGCAGCAAGCCTACGTATGCTACGAGCCGCAAAAGATAGGCATAATAAAAGAACTTTTCGCCGACGAAAAACCCGAACGCGTCATACTCTTCACCTCGCGCAAAAACAAAGTGCGCGACATATCAATAGCCCTCAAAAAACGCGGCTACAACGTAGGCGAGATGCACAGCAACCTCACACAGAGCGAGCGCGACGACATAATGTACCGCTTCAAAAGCCGTCATATAGACATAATAGTAGCCACCGACATCCTCGCCCGAGGAATAGACATCGACGACATACGCCTCGTAATAAACTACGACGTACCGCGCGACTGCGACGACTACATACACCGCGTCGGACGCACCGCCCGCGCAGGTGCCGAAGGCCGTGCCGTAACCCTCGTCTCAGTTGACGACCAAAGCTATTTTGGCCGCATCGAAGAATTTATGGAGCAAGAGGTCGAGAAACTCCCCATCCCCACCCATTTAGGCGAAGCACCGGCATACAGCCCCAAGAAAAAGAGCCCCCACGCACAAAAAAGACGCCCCCGCAATCACAGCGAGCGCAAGGGACAACGCGCCGGCGCCGACAAAGCCCGCAACAAACACCGCCGTCCCGCAAACAAAAACACAAAAAACAGCCCCAAGCCACAAAAAGAGAAACAACAACCCACAAGCTCCAAAAACGCCTAAAAACAGAAAAAAAAGACCATTTGCAATCAATTGAAAACAAACACCAATATGTCAACCCAATTAGAACGATTCCGCAATACATTGAGCCAACTATTTATGCTCGACCACGCCGAGCTCGACTTTGGTATCTACCGTATAATGAATCAAAAACGCAACGAAATAAACCATTTCTTAAACGTCATACTCCCCAAAGAGACAAAAAAACTGTTGGCCGACAACACCTCGCTACAAACAATTGAATTGCAAAAACAACTCGACAACACAATAAAACAGATACAAAATTTAGGCTACGACCCAAATACCAACCCCAAAGTAATCGAGCTGCGCAAAAAAGTTGAGCAGGCCGGCAGCATCGACACACAGGAAGAGGCCGTATATTCACATCTCGCCACATTCTTCAGTCGCTACTACGAAGAAGGCGATTTTATCTCCTTGCGCCGCTACAAAAAAGACATCTACGCCATCCCATACGAAGGAGAAGAAATCAAACTACATTGGGCCAATGCCGACCAATACTACATTAAAACCAGCCAATATTTCCGCAACTACTCCTTTAAACTAAACGACGGAAAACGAGTAGAATTTACCCTACGCGAAGCAAACACCGAGCTCAACAACAACCTTGCACAGAACAATATGGAGCGACGCTTCGCCCTGCTTGACAAAGACCCCGTAAGCTGGGACGACACCACGCTACACATAAATTTCACATACGAGCTACACCCCAAAGCAACCAAACAAAAAGCACTAACCGACAAGGCATACGACACGATAAAAAGCCTTATTCCACAACAGTTTAACGAAGTATTCACACTGCGCCCCACCGAAAAAGAGCGCACACGCACCCTACTGCGCAAACACCTAAACGAATACGTAGCCAAAAACAGTTTCGACTATTTCATACACAAAGACCTAAGAAATTTTCTTACACGCGAGCTCGACTTTTACATAAAAAACGAAATACTCTTCATCGACGACATCAACACCCGTTCCACCGAAGAGTTTATCTCACAGCTAAGCATTATAAAAGCCGTCAAAGCAGTGGGACACAACGTAATTCAGTTTCTTTCCCAGCTCGAAGAGTTTCAAAAACGCCTATGGCTGAAAAAGAAATTCGTAGTACAATCCGACTACTGCATAACACTCGACCGAGTACCCGAGGAGCTATATGCCGACATCTGCGCCAACAACCGTCAGCGCGAAGAATGGGTGCAACTATTTGCAATCGACGAAATAAAAAACGACGGAACGCACAAAGAAGGATACAGCATACCGCTGACAAAAAAATTTCTACAACAGAACCCGTTCCTACAACTCGACACATCACTATTCACAAAAGAATTTAAACAAAGACTCATTCAATCCATCGACAACCTCGACGAACAATGCGACGGAGTGATGATAAACAGCGAAAATTTCCAAGCGTTGCAACTGCTGCAAGAAAAATACGAAAAACAGATAAAATGCGTATATATCGACCCACCATATAACTCACCATCCTCCGAGATACCTTATAAAAACAACTATAAAAGCAGCTCGTGGCTCTCATTGATGAACGACCGATTAAGCACAAGCTCCAAACTATCGACCGACGATGGAAGCCACATTGTCGCAATAGACAAATACGAAGTAAACGGCCTTCACCGTTTAATGATGGACATTTTCAGAAACTACGATATAGTAAACGTAGCAATAGAACAAAATAAAAAGGGAACACAAGGCGACCATTTTTCATACAACAACGAATTTGCGATATTCGCCGTACCATACTCACTAAAACAACTGAACGAAACAGAGCGCAACAAAGAAGATTGGGAGTGGTCGGGATTCCGCAATTGGGGTTCAGAATCCCTGCGCTCCGATGCAGCCAACTGCTTCTTCCCCATAATTGTTTCCGAGAACAAAATAATAGGCTATGGCAATGTTATAGACGATAACATTCATCCTCAGCAGCAAGAGGCATACAATTGCAACCACTATTACGATTTTCAGGGCAATAAACAGACCATATCAAACGCCTGCAACCCCATTGCAATATACCCAATCGACATACAAGGCATTGAACGCAAATGGAGATACGCCTTCCAAACAATGCCCCAGATAATCAAATATTTACGCATTAAAAAGAGTAAAGAGAGAATCGACATAGAAATGCCCAAATACAGCGACCAATTCAAGACCCTGTGGTATAATTCCCGCTACAATGCCGGAGATTATGGCACAAAGATATTAACATCAATGAATATATCAAAAGAGCTGTTTAAATTTCCAAAGTCCATCCACACAACAAAAGACTGCATTTATGCAGTATCAAAATCCGACGATATAATCCTTGACTTTTTCGCAGGCTCGGGCACAACAGGACACGCCGTGATAGACCTTAATCGCAACGATAAAGAAAACGGCAAACGCAAATACATTCTTGTAGAAATGGGCACCTATTTCGACACAGTAACCAAGCCCCGCATCCAAAAGGTCATCTACTCAGAAGATTGGAGCAACGGCAAGCCCGTCAAACGCAACGGAAGCAGCCATTGCTTCAAGTATATGCGCTTAGAGCAATACGAGGACACACTAAACAACCTCACCATAGAACAAAACACATTAGAAAACAGCGGCGAATACTACAACAGCTTCCTGCTGGGCTATATGCTAAATATGGACACACGCGACTCCTTGTTCAATATGCAATGGTTCGTAAACCCTTTTGAAACAAAATTACTCATAACCCACAACAACGAAACAAAAGAAGAGAACATAGATTTAATAGAGACATTCAACTACCTTATCGGACTGTATGTTACCAAAATAACCTACCCCACAGTCGGCGTCTGCACTGTAACGGGTAAGACCCGCAAAGGCAAACAAGCACTTATTATATGGCGCGATTGCAACAAAATTGACAACCAACAACTGAACACCCTGCTCGCCAACCCAGACTTTAACATAAAGAATAACACCCTTGATATAATCTATGTAAATGGAGACAACAATATAGATAATCTGCGTACCGAGGAATCCTCTTGGAGAACCACACTCATCGAACAAGAATTTAACAAAAAAATGTTCGGCGCCGACAGATAATTCTAAAGACCAACCAAAAACATCCCCCACAATAGACAAAGCCCGAAGCATAAATGAATAAATTTATGGCAAAGCAATCAAAAAATAACAACAAGTCAGAAACAGACACAAAACTCGGCAACGCACTTGTGCTCAACAAATATATGTTGAGCCTCTTCGGCGCAAAAACATTCGACGAATTAAGCCTGCATCTGAAAGACCCCTCGCTCGAAACTTACGACCAAGAGAACACCTCACTCTTCTACCACGAAATTTGCCACCACCTACCCACCAACTGCAATCTAAGCGCCGAAAAACTATTACAATACGACCACAACATATATCGCCATACAAATGCAATATGCCACGAACGCAGCGAACGCATCCGCTGGAAATATTTTCAATATCTGACATTATTGTTTACAGAGATATATCTCGACCGCTATTTCAACAACAAAGAAAAGCTGCTCAACGATATTATAGATTTTCAGACAAACATATTCAACAACGACAATAACAACTACAAAGAATTAGCCACATACACAGCCAACGACCTTAACAAATTGGCCTATTGGTGCGCCACAGGCTCGGGTAAGACCCTATTGATGCACATCAACATCCTACAATTCAGACACTATTCAAGAGGGAAAATTGATATAAACCGCACACTGCTCATCACCCCCAACGCAGCACTCACCCTCCAACACCACGAGCAATTCCGCCTAAGCAGCATAGAAGCAAATATCTTCTCGAAAAGAATGTCAGGCAGCCTGCTCGACAAAGATGCAATCGAGATAATCGAAGTAACCAAACTCAGCAATACCGACGGCGACAAGACGATAGCCGTTACCTCATTCGAAGCCAACAATTTAGTACTCGTTGACGAGGGACACAGAGGCAGCAGCGGCGAGGTGTGGAAAAATATGCGCGACCAGCTATCGGCAAGCGGATTCGCATTTGAATATTCAGCAACCTTTGGGCAAGCAATCTCGTCCCAATCCAACGCCGAAAAAAGAAAAGCTATGCTCGATGAGTATGGACACGCCACCCTATTCGACTACTCCTACCGATACTTCTACAACGATGGTTACGGCAAAGACTATCAAATTCTCAATATGAGCGATACGTGGAATAATCTTGCCGTAACAAAATACCTTATTGCCTGTTTACTGAATTTCTACGAACAGGCTCGCCTGTTTATTGACAAAAGAGCCACAATAGCCCCCTACAAGATAGAAAAACCCCTTGCAATTTTTGTTGGAGGTTCAGTAAATGCAAATGGAAAACTAAACACACAAGAGCTAAGCGACGTTGTATATCTGTTAAAGTTTTTCCAAACATTTATTGAGAATCACACACAATCGGTAGAAATTATCGAAACACTTCTAAATGGCACCGACGGCCTTGTTGACAAAAACAACAACCCCATATTCACACGCTCACTAAGATACATACGTTCGTTACAATTAAAGGCCGAGGATGTATATAAGGATATATTAAAAGTAATCTTCAACAATGAAATTAGCGGAGCGAAACTGCACATTGATAACTTTAGAGGATTCGATGGCGAGATTGGCCTACGCATCGGTAACGCTCCATATTTTGGAATAATCAACGTAGGCGACAGCACGGGAGTAGTAAAAAAGTGCTCAGAAAACGGCATCAGCACAATGACAATCGACTACTCCGAAAAATCCCTATTTGCAACACTTAACGACACCGGCTCGACACTAAATATGCTAATAGGCTCAAAGAAATTCACCGAAGGATGGTCGTCGTGGCGCGTCTCGACAATGGGACTTTTGAATGTGGGACGCAGCGAAGGAAGCCAGATAATACAACTTTTTGGTCGTGGCATTCGACTAAAAGGCTACAAGACATCACTCAAGCGTTCATCGGCACTCGACGCATCAATAACCACAGGCAAGCCGCCCCAATATATCTCGTCTCTTGAGACACTGAATATATTCGGTATCCGAGCCGACTATATGGAGCTTTTCAAGATTATCATAAAAGAGGAAGGAATGCCCGCCAACGACAATGACTACATAGACATCAACATCCCCATAATGCCAACCGTAAACCTTGCAAGCAAACCACTTAAATACATAAAAATAAAAGAAGGTAAGGATTTTAAAAAAGAGATAACCGTCGATTTACACAACTATGGCATAGGTAACACACAAATAACATTAGATTACTACCCGCGCATTATAGCAGAAAACTCGAAAAAGGGAAATAAAACAATCGGCACAGGCCTACAAAATCAGGCAAAATTAACAGAGAAGCACCTCCGTTATCTCGATTGGAATAAAATATTCTTCGAGTTAACAGACTTTAAAAACGAGCGCGGATGGCACAACCTTACCCTGTCAATAAGTTTCCTAAAGGAATTAGCATATAACAATACGTGGTATTCTCTTTACATACCCGAGTACGATATGCAATTCACCAATTTTGAGCGCTGCGTATCACTGTGGCAAGAAATTGTAACCACGCTTCTCAAACTATACATTGAACGCACATACAATAATGCCAAAAGCAAATGGATGACGCAAAATATAGAAATAGCCACACTCGAAGCATCGCACCCCAATTTCGAGAAAGAGTACAATTTACTATTACACAAAAATTTAGACCATTTCATAGATAATATAAACCGATTAAAGCAAGAAATATCCGATAAAAAATTTGCCGACACAATAAATATATCCAATAGCAATGATTTTCAAGCATTACACTCGCCACAGCACCTTTATCAACCGCTGCTTTACATCAACCCCGATGCTTTCTGTTCCGAGAACATAAAACATACAATAAAAATTGCTCCCGTACCCTTAAACAAGGGTGAACGAGACTTCCTGTCGGACGTAAAGGATTTTCACAAGAATAATCCTAATTTCTTTGTCGATAAATCACTCTATCTTTTGCGTAACAAAAGCAAACAAGGTATAGGATTCTTTGATACTCACGGATTTTATCCCGACTTTATATTATGGCTCATCACAAAGGAAAAACAATTATTAGTGTCCGATAAACTTTTTAATCGGCAAAAAAAATAGGGCTGATTCCATTTTGTGGATTCAGCCCTTTGTAGTTATTTAGCGGTTACCACACTCATCCAAATAACTATGAGCAAAAGTACACATTTTATCGGACA